>JBBSIG010000164.1:0-5753 GCA_038232215.1 Gaiellales bacterium
ACGCTCGACGAGGTGGGACGTGCCTTCAACGTCACGCGGGAGCGGATCCGTCAGATCGAGAATCAGAGCCTGAAGAAGCTGCGCGCGCTCGCCGACGCGCAGACGCTGCGCGACGTCGCGTAGGAGCGCGGGGGAACGCATGGTTTCCCCGCGCGCCCCTCCTTATCCGCTTCGGCGTCAGAGATCTGAGCTCGGGCTCCCGCCCGGCCAAGCCGGGCTCCGCCCACGGCGCATCGGCTCTTCGACCGCGCCGAACCGCACGTCTGGCTCCGCGGCCTCAGCGCCCGAACGTCACCCGTACGACGTACGACAGGCTCACGTCGGCGACCTGCGCGCGGATCCTCCAGCAGCCTGCAGTCGGGAAGGAGACGGGCGCTGCCCACACGGCGCTGCCGCGGAAGCCCTCCTGCCGGCCGCGGTTGACGCCGTGGACGAGCAGCGGGGGCGACTGCGCGTCGAGGCGCTCGCCGCGAACCGAGAGTGCGCCGTCGACGCCCGCGGCCCACCAGTAGAGCTTGGTGCCGATCGACCCGGGCGGCCCTTCCGGCCAGCGCTGCTCGGGCCTCGCGGCGATGATGCCGTCATCTGGGAGCCTCGTCCACAGCGCGCCGTTGCCGTGGTAGCTCGGCCTCGGCGCTAGTCCAGGCGGCTCGCTGGCGTTCGGGATCGTCACCGAGCATTCCGGCGTCGTGGTCACGACGCGCAGGAGCGTCTGCGAGCGGTACGGCTCGGCGTAATCGTTGCTCTCCTGTACGAAGAACATGCGCCCGCGGCTGTACGCCGCGCATCCGGGGCACCAGTACGCGAGCGTGTAGTCACCCGGGTCGAGAAGCGGCACGGTGACCGTCGCGATCCCGCGCCCGCCTCGGTCGGGGACGAGTGAGCCGACGAACGCAAGCCGCGAGTCGAAGCGCGAGTGGACGTCGGTCGCGAGCTCGTTCCGAACCAGGTAGAGGCGGACGAGCCGCGCCAGGGGCTTTCTCCGCTGGCTCGCCGTGAAGCTCCTCGGCGTGCCGCCGGTGCGAATCGTGACGCGGTCGTTCGGCGCTGCGCTCGTGCGGTCGAACAGGAAGAACAGCGCCGCGGGTGCGTCTGCGGGCGCCGCCAGCGCCGCGAGGACAAGCGCAATAGTCACCAGCCGCTTCATCGCTCCGATACGGGGAAGTACATCAGGGCAGGAAGGTCGGTTCCATTCTCCGCGTGAAGCTAGCCCGGGCAGTCGCTCGAGTTCGCGGCTACCTGCAAGGCAAGCGGCCCCCGGCCGAGCGTGACGGCTGTGACGTGCGTGCCGAAGACGCGAAACACGAGGTTCCCGAGCCGGTAGAGCGTCACGGATCCCTTCTTGGAGAGTCGCTCGAGCCGTTTGCCGTAGATCCGGGTGAGGTCGGCGGCGGGCGAGCACGGTCCCACGCCGGAGGCCATCTTGAAGAAGCTGCCGTACGTGCTTACGGCGACGCCCGCGTTCGAGCTGCTCGGCAGGTAGATCTCGACCCGTGACTTCGGGAAGGTGAGCCGGGTGTAGCCCTCCTCGAGTCGATCGGTCAGCACCGGCCTGCCGAAGATGGCGCGGTAGGCCTTCGTCGTCAGTCCGAGCCTCGCGCCGCCGATCGACGTCTGCGAGATCGTGGGCGTCGGGAGCGCGGAGGCCGCCGGCGCGGTGAAGAATAGGAGTCCCGAGACGGCCGCGACGATCGTGGTAGAGCGCATCCCCGGGAAGGTACAGCCGCTCGCGATTCACATGTTCCTTACACTCGCCGGATGGATCAGGCCTGGCTCGACGAGCTGTCGGAGTTCCTGCGCATTCCCAGCGTGAGCGCCGATCCGGCGCATCGGGCCGACGTCCTGCGCGCGGGGGAATGGGTCTGCGAGCGCGTCCGCGCGGCGGGCGGTGACGCCGAGCTCGTCAACTGGCACGGCCAGCCGCTCGCGATCGGCGAGGTTCGCGCCTCGACCGGCGCGCGCGAGGCTCCGACGGTGATGATCTACGGCCACTTCGACGTCCAACCGCCGGCGCCGCTCGAGCTCTGGGACAGCCCGCCGTTCGAGCCGACGGTGCGGGACGGGCTCCTGTACGCTCGCGGGGTCTGCGACGACAAGGGACAGCTCTTCATGCTGCTGAAGGCGGCCGAGCAGCTGGCACACGAGCGCGCCCTTCCCGTGAACGTTCGGTTCTGCTGCGACGGCGAGGAGGAGACGGGCGGCCACTCGATCGTGGACTTCCTCCGCGCCGACGCGCGCGGCGCCGACGCCTGCGTGATCTTCGACAGCGGGATGCTCCGTCGCGGGGTTCCGGCCTTCAACGTCGCGACGCGAGGGCTCGCCTACTTCCACGTGCGCGTCCGGACGGGCAGGGGGGACCTGCACTCGGGCGTCTTCGGCGGCGCGGCGCTGAACGCCCTGCACGCGCTCGTTCAGATGCTCTCCGCGGCGCTTCCGCGCGACGGCCGCCTGCCGGAGAGGCTGCGCCAGGGAGTCGCCCCGGCGGCCGCGGAGGAGCTCGAGGCCTGGGCCGAGCTCCAGCCGGGGGCAGAGGTGCTCGCCGAGCAGGGGGCGGTCCCGGCGGACGAGCGGGCCGCCGACGAGCTCTACCTGCGCACCTGGGCGGAGCCCGCGGTCGACGTCCACGGGCTCGCCGGCGGGTCGCCGCTCCTGCAGAAGACGGTGCTACCGGTGCTCGCGGAGGCGAACGTCTCGATCCGACTGGCGCCTGGACAGGACGTCGCGCAGGTCGCCCGGGAGCTGGGCGAGCTGCTCCGGGAGTCGGCGCCCGCGGGCGCCGAGGTCGAGATCGAGCTGCTCTCGTCCGCCGCGCCCGGCCTCGTCCGTCCCGACGCCCCCGCCGTCCAGCTCGGCCTCGACGCATTCGAGCGCGTGCTGGGGGTGCGCCCGCTCCTGATCCGGACGGGCGGCACGCTGCCCATCGTGCCGGCGCTCGCGGAGCGCGGGATCGCCACGATCATCACGGGCTTCGTGCTCCCGGACGGCAACGTCCATGCCCCGAACGAGCGCCTGCCGCTCGAGTACCTACCGCTCGGGATCGAGGCCGCGCGCGAGCTCTACGTCACCTTCGCGGCGCTGTAACGGAAGAGCCCCCGCGCCCGCCCATGCGACGTTGGATGGGAACCAGCCGAGCTCCTGAGCCGATCGGAACGGCGACGAGGCAGTGCTGCCGCGGCGCGCCCGAGCGTCAGTAGGATCGGCCCGTGCGTGAATTGCGACCTGGCCTGTGGCACTGGGCGGCGCCGCACCCGGACTGGCGGCCGACCGAGCCGTGGAGCGAGAACGTGTCGTCCTACGCGATCGACGACGGGGAGCGGCTGCTGCTCTTCGATCCGCTGGCCGTTCCGAGCGAGATCGAGGAGCGCGCGGCCGGTCGCGAGACGGCGATCGTGCTCACCGCGCCGTGGCATGAGCGCGACGCGCAGAGCCTCGTCGAACGGCTCGGCGTGCCGGTCTACACGCCGCTGCCCGATACGGCGGAATACCTCATGCGAACGTACGGCCTCACCGCCGAGCAGGCTGGGGACGGGAGCCCCGACCTGATCTGGCTGCTCCGCGAGAACAAGGGCGAGGCGCGCCCGTACTCGGCCGGCGACCGGCTGCCCGTCGGGGTCGAGGCGTTCCCCGGACAGAAGCCGAACGACGCGGTGCTCTGGATCGAGAGCCACCGCGCTGTCCTCGCCGGCGACACGCTCGCCGACTTCGGCGAAGGCCCCCAGATCAACCCCCGCTGGCTTGGCGCAGACGTGACGCGCGAGCAGGTCGTCGAGGGGTTGCGCCCGCTGCTCGCGCTCCCGGTGGAGCACCTGCTCGGGACGCATGGGGGGCCATACGATCGGGCCGCCCTCGAGCGCGCGCTCTCCTGAGGGCCGGGCCTAGAAGTCGATCCGCGTCACGACCCGGCACGGAGTCGGCAGCCACCGAGTACGTCCCATCGGTCGTCGTTAATTGCAAATCTTGAGTGTGCGCTGTGGGTGGCTCGCCGGAGGACTCCGCCGACCTGATCTCTCCTACTCTCGGACGAGGCCGCCTACATGATTCGGGAGGCGATCAATCTCACGGGTGGCTGGCCACCTGGTGTTAGCGAAGGAGGAGCACATGGAGCACGGGCCGACCCAGGTCCTCGTCAGCGGACTCGGACATCCCGAGGGGCCGTACGTCCTGCCCGACGGGCGCATCATCTTCGCGAATACCTACTTCAGCGAGATCGGCGTCTGGGAGGAGGGTAAGGGCAAGTCGACGTTCGCGCATACCGGCGGCGGCCCCAATGCGTGCATGCTCGGCTCCGACGGCTACGTCTACGTCACGCAGACGCCGAACGTCGGCGCATGGAAGGCGCCGGAGTTCCGCCCCCCGTCGATCCAGCGCGCGTCGATGGACGGCGAGGTGGAGATCGTGGCAACCGAGATCGAGGGCATTCGGTTCAACGGGCCGAACGACCTCACCTTCGGGCCCGACGAGCGACTCTATTTCACCGACTCCGGCGACTGGGAGCCCGAGACGAAGCCGCATCCGGGCTACATCTTCGCGCTGGACGCAAGCGGCGGCGGCGAGGTCGTCGAGGAGCTCGGCCACGTCTACCCGAACGGAATCGTTGCAGAGCCCGACGGGTCGATCGTCTGGGTCGAGTCGTACACCTTGAAGGTCTGGCGGCGGCGGCCGGACGGATCGAAGGAGGAGCTGCACACACTCGCCGAGGGGCACATCCCAGACGGCCTCAAGGTCGACGCGGGCGGCCAGCTGTGGATCACGACGGTCAGCTCCGGGGGCGTCGACGTGCTCGGCCACGACGGCACGCACAAGGGCTTCGTCGCGACAGGGGGCGTCCCGCTCAACGTCGTCTTCGGCGGCACGGCGATCTACATCACGGACATGGGGGTCTTCGACACCACCTCGGCCGATGTGCCGCTGAACGGAAACCTGCTGCGGGTCGAGGTCGGCGTCGAAGGGATGCCGCTGTTCCGGGGCGCGGTGGGAGCGCCTAGCGGAGGTTGCCTGCGCGGCTGACGCTATCCGAGGTAGAACCCGTTCGAGCCCTTCGTGGAGGCGCGAGCGTAGACCACGATCTTCGCCGGCTTCTTCGTGTAGCCGAGGATGGACGCCTTGAACGGCGCCGTCTTCCGCGGCGGCACCACCTGCTTCGACGAGTAGGGGTAGAGGAAGCCCTGGTTGGTCGCGTACACGAGCGTGCCCCGGGCGTCGTAGAGCGCGACGGTCACGCTGGAGACCCGCGCCGGCTTGCGACCGGCGTTCGTCAGCGTTCCCGTCACCTTCTGCGAGAAGCCGGGGTTCTCTGACGCGATCTCGACCTTCCCGACCTTGAAGCTCGTGTAGTCCTGGGCGAGCGCGTCTTCCCGGCCGATCTGCTCGGCCACCTGGATCTGCATGCGCGCCCACTTCTTCGGGTTGTCGCTCATCTGCACAACCCAGACGCCGCGCGCGCCGGGCTTCAGGACGTTCGTGCTGATCCGGAGCGTGGCGCCGCGGGCGAGACGCTCGCCGCGGTCGTTGAGGAGACCGAGGAGGAGACCGACGTTGGCGGCCGGGCCCGGCCGCCGATCGAGGATCTCGCCGAAGAAGACGAGACCCCCGATGCTCGTGCGGTAGAAATGGATGTTCCTCGTGACCAGCTTCGGCGCGCTCGCCCTCGTGGGGCGCCGGCGGGCGAGCGGGCGGCGGTGAGAGAGACGGCCCCGGTCGCGAGCGCGACCGCGCGACGAGCGCGAGGAGGCGTCTAGCGGACACCCGCCGGC
>JBBSIG010000165.1:0-5747 GCA_038232215.1 Gaiellales bacterium
CGGAAAGTGGTCACGGTGACTGACACGCGGCAGGTGGTGCGAGGCAAGGACGCAGGGAGCGTCGATATGCGGGCATATCGACGCGACCGAGGACGCGGCCTCGCGCCGCCTGACGTCTGTCAGGCGCCCTGGTTCGCTTTCCGGACAGGCCCCTAGTCTAGGTCCGGCCGGTCGGGGTAAGGCGCGCCTGGATGAGACGGTGCGCTCTCGTGCTCCTAGTCGCCCTCGCGCCCGGGACCGCCCGTGCGCGCGCGATCGTCGACGGTGCGGCCACAGCGCTCGCACGCGACCCCGCCTACGTCGCTCCGGACGCCGAGCACACGATCTCGCCTCGAGAGGCGCGCGACCTGCGGCGCCGGATCGAGGCGGCGAGCGCCGGGCCCATCTACGTGGCGATCCTCCCGGCCCGAGCGCTCGCGGAGGAGGGAGGCGACACGGGCGAGGTGCTGCGCGCGCTGCGCTCGAGCCTCGGCCGCCGTGGCACGTACGCCGTCGTCGCGGGCAATCACTTCCGCGCAGCGAGCACCGTCCTGCCCGCGGGCCCGCTCGCCACGGCCGCGATCGAGGAGCACGGCGACGAGGGCGTCGCCCCGACGCTCCTCGACTTCGTCGATCGCGTGGCCGCGAATCGCCGGGAGGAGAGCGGCGGCGGCGATTCCGGTGGCTCCGGCGGCTCGGGGATCGGCCTGCTCGCCATCCTCGGCCTGATCGTCGTGGGCTTCCTCGGGCTCCGCGCCGCGAGGCGTCGCAGAGAGCGGGAGCGGCAGCTCGCGGAGGTGAAGGAGGCGGCGCAGGAGGATCTCGTCGCCCTCGCCGACGACGTCTCGAAGCTGGAGCTCGACGTGGCCATGCCGAACGCCGATCCGCAGGCGGGCAGGGATTACCAGCATGCACTCGACTGTTACGAGCAGGCGTCCACGGCCTACGACCGCGCTCGCTCACCCGAGGCGGTCGCGCCCGTCACAGCGGCTCTCGAGGAAGGCCGTTTTGCGATGGCGTCCGCGCAAGCGCGGCTCGAGGGACGACCGCTTCCGGAGCGCACCCCGCCGTGCTTCTTCGACCCTCGTCACGGCCCGTCTTCGCGCGAGGTGGAGTGGGCGCCTCCAGGGGCATGCCGCGGCCGGTCCCGACCTGCGAGGCCGACGCGCAGCGGGTCGAGCGCGGGGAGGAACCGGAGACGCGCGAGGTGGCCGTCGCAGGCCGGAGGGTCCCGTACTGGGGCGCCCCCGCGTACTTCGGCCCGTGGTCGGGCGGATACTTCGGAGGCTTCGCGGGCGGCGGCTTCCTCCCCGGCCTCCTGATCGGCGAGATGCTGAGCGGCTTCGGGGGACTGGGTGGACCGGCTTTCGGAGGAGATGGCGGCGACGGGGGCAACGGAGGCGGTGACCTCGGGGGCGGTGACCTCGGGGGCGGCGACTTCGGGGGCGGTGATTTCGGGGGCGACGGAGGCGGCGACTTCTAGCGGCGAGCCGGCACGAAGAGGGCGTTGAACGTCCCGCTTCCGCCGGAGAGACCGGGCGCGAGCGAGCGTCGCAGGACCCGAGACGCGGCGTACCCCTCGCCGAGACGCGCGAGCACCTCCGGTGCGGTCGCCTCGCTCAGCTCCACGAGCAGCGCCGGGCGGTCCGCGAGCGTGCGCTCCATCCCGGCGAGCACGGCCAGCTCGCCGCCCTCGACGTCGATCTTCACGAGCGCGGGCCGGACCCCCGCGCGCTCCACCTCCTCGTCGAGCGTCGCCGTCTCGATCGGGATCGGCTCGCCTTCGCTGAAGCGGCCCCCGCGGAGGCTCGAGAACGACGGGTCCGTCGTGCTCGGCACGTGTAGGAGAGCCGTCCCCGACCCCTCCGCGATCGCACGCGGGCTGACGATCGCGCTGTCGCAGCCGTTGAGAGCGAGGTTGGCGAGCAGCTGAGCCCGTGCCGCCGGGTTCGGCTCGAGCGCGAGCACGCGACCCCGCCCGCGCAGCGCGAGCGCCGCCGCAACGCTGTACATGCCGATGTGGGCTCCCACGTCGACGAAGTCGCCGCCGCCGCGGAGGTGCCGCCGCACGAGCTCGAGCTCGTAGCGGTCGTAGAGCCCGAACAGGAAGTCGCGCTGGATCTGCTCCCGCAGGTCGAGCCGCAGCTCGACTCCGCCCGGAAAGCCGACGACGCGCTCTCCGACCGCCGGGACCGGCAACCAGGAGCGGAGGCGCCCCTTGCCGCGGAAGTCGACGCGGCGAAACGCCGGGTAGACCAGACGCGCGAGCGGGGCGCCGAGCACGACTGCGCAGGGTAGCCCGCGAGCCGGCGGCGGGCCCGGTCGCGGGCCCGCCGCACGCTCCAGCCTCAGCCGGCCGCTACGGCCCCAGGCAGGTCGGCGCAGCCGCCTCGAAGACCGGGAGCACCGTGTCGTCGAAGTGGTCGATGCCGGTCCCGTTCGCCAGCACCTTGTCGGGCGCGTTTGCGGCCAGCACCCCCGAGCCGTGGCCCGTACGTCCGCCCGCGACTCCGATTCCGAGCGCGAAGTAGAGCGGCTGTCCGGACGCGAGATACGCGTTCTGGAAGCACGCGAGCTGCGCGTCGGTGACCGGGACCTCGGCGAACTCGAGGATCTGCGCCACGCCCGAGCCGCCTGCCGTCATGTCGAACAGGAGCCAGTTGCCGGATCGCGTCGACTGCTGGAGCCCCTGCAGCGACGACGACACCCGCATGCAGTCGAACGCGAGTGCCGAGCCGCTGATCGTGGCGGCGGTCGCGAGCACGCCCAGAAAGAGCAGAAGGCGACGTCTCATCTCTCCCTCCCGTCGTGGATGTGAAATCGTCCGCAAAGCGCCGCAGCAGCAGCGCCGGCGGGAATGCTCCCTCGCCCGGTCCGCGGCTGTAAGTCGCAACCGCCTGCCGCTCCTCCGCGCCGTGGAATCTAACGGTCTCCTTACCGGCGCCCGAAGGTTCGCTCACACCTCGGTCGTACGCTCGCTCGACCCCCCGAAGGAGTCTCCATGCGCCTGATCGTCGTCCTCGCCGGCCTGCTCTCGATCATCGTCCTGGTCGCGCCGACCCACCCGTAGCGCCCGCCCCGGCCGTACGCTCTCCCAGTCGTCCGAGGCGGTCCGCCACGCGCTCCGCCAAAGCGGCGGACATGTAGCTCGACGCACAGAGGCTCGCCTCGAGACCTATCCGGATTCAGCAGACCCAGGGCGCAGCCTGACGCATGAAGCTCCTTCCCCCGAGAGGCGGTCCGCCTCGCATAAGACATTTCTCCGGGGAAGGAGCTAGCGACCGGTCTTGTGGAGCTGCGCGTAGACGGCCCGCGCCGTCTTCGCCGGCAGCTCGGGCACCCCCTCGAGCTCCTCCTGCGAGGCCGCGAGAAAGCGCTCAGCCGAGCCGAAGTGGCGAAGGAGGGCCCGCCGCCTGGCCGGCCCCACTCCTTCCAGGTCGTCGAAGATGGAGCCGAACGACCGGGTCTCGCGCCGCTGCCGGTGGAAGCCGACCGCGAACCGGTGCGCCTCGTCCCTGATCCGCTGCAGGAGCTGGAGCCCCGGCGCGTGCGAGTCGAGCACGATCGGTTGCGAGCGACCGGGGACGAACACCTCCTCGATCCGCTTCGCCAGCGCGATCACCGCCACGCGCGGCAGCCGGTACTCCCGCATCGCGACGAGCGCGGCCGAGAGCTGGCCCTTGCCGCCGTCGACGACGACGAGGTTCGGCATCGCGGCGAAGCTCTCGTCGTACTCTTCCGCGCTTCCGGCGTCGAGGCGGGCGAAGCGCCGGGAGACGATCTCGGCCATCGCCGCGAAGTCGTCGGGCCCGCCGTTCAGCCTTCGCACCGCGAACTTGCGGTAGTGGGCCTTCTTGGGCATGGCGTCCTGGAAGACGACGAGCGAGCCGACGGGCGACTCGGCCTGGAGGTTCGAGACGTCGAAGCACTCGATCCGCAGAGGCAGGCTCTCGAGGTTGAGCGCCTCGCGCAGCTCCTCGAGCGCCTCCACGCGGCGGAGCCGCTTCGTCTCGGTCCGGGCCGTGTCGGCTTCGAGCGCGAGCCGGGCGTTCTGGCCCGCGAGCTCCTGCAGGCGACGCTTCTCGCCCCGCTCGGCGGCCCGCACCTCGACGCGCGAGCCGCGCCGGGCGGAGAGGAACTCCGCCAGCGCCTCCGTCTCGCCCACGTCGCGCGGGACGACGATCTGCGGCGGGACGCTCGGCGAGGAGCCGTAGTACTCGAGGCAGAACGCCTCGAGCACCGTCTTCGCATCCTGTCCCTCCACGTTCTCGAGGTGGAAGCTGTGGCGGTCGATCAGCTTGCCGTCGCGGAGCGGGAACACCTGCACCGCGGCCCGGTCGCCCTCGGCCGCGATCCCGAGCACGTCGATGGTGCCGACGGAGCGCCGGTCGGCCGCCTGCCGCTCGGCCAGGTGCGAGACGGCGCGGAGGCGGTTCCGGTAACGCGCCGCCTCCTCGAAGCGCTCGGCCGCCGCCGCCTCCCTCATCTTCGCCTCCAGCTGCCGCACGATCGGTCGGGTCTCGCCGGACAGGAACTCGATCACGCCGTCGATGATCGCGCGGTAGTCCTCCTGGGAGACGTAGCCGACGCAGGGCGCCAGGCAGCGCTCGATGTGGTAGTCGAGGCAGGGAATGCCGGAGTGCCGGCCGGGCTTCGGCCCCTCGCAGGGGCGGTACGGAAAGACGCGGTTCAGCACGTCGAGCGTCTCGCGCACCTTCTTCGCGTTCGCGTACGGCCCGAAGTAGACGACGCCGCGCCGGTGGCGCTCGCGCGTGAACATGACGCGCGGATAGTCGTCACCGACCGTCACCGCGATGTACGGGAACGACTTGTCGTCGCGCAGGCGGACGTTGAACGGGGGCCGGTGGCGCTTGACCAGGTTCTGCTCGAGGTGGAGCGCCTCCACCTCGGAGCCCGTCACGATCACCTCGACGTCCGCGACCCGGCTCGGAAGCTGCGCGATCTGTGCCCGGCCGAGGTTGCCGCGCTGGAAGTAGCTGCGCACGCGCGGCCGCAGGGACTTCGCCTTGCCGACGTAGAGGACCTCGCCGCCGGCGCCGCGAAAGAGGTAGACACCCGGCTTCGCGGGCAGTCCCCTGAGCTGTGTCTCGACTCTCTCCTTCACAAATTCCTAGCCTAGCCCGGCTACCGTGGCCGGCATGAGGCGGGGACTGCTCATCCTCGTGGCCGCGCTCGTCCTCGCCCCCGGCGCGGTCGCGGGCGGCCCGTCGCTGCGTGTCGGGGCCACGGAGGACTCCGTCAAGCAGCGTGACCCCGTGGTCGTGAAGGCCCAGCTGGACCTGCTCCGGCTCGCCGGCTTCGACTCGGTCCGCGTGACGCAGTTCTGGGCGCCCGGACAGCTGGAGCCGGACGAGGCCGACCGGACCGCGCTCGCGAACGTCGTCGACGCGGCGAGCCTAGACGGGATCCAGGTGCTCGTCTCGGTCTCCAACTTCGGCAGCAGGACGACGCCGCTGACCGACGAGGATCGGACCCAGTTCGCCACCTTCACGGCCTCCATCGCCCGCGCGTTTCCGAGCGTGCGCGACTTCGTCATCGGCAACGAGCCGAACCTCAACCGCTTCTGGCTGCCGCAGTTCGGGCCCGACGGCTCCGACGTGGCCGCTCCCGCGTACGCGGCGGTGCGGGCGCAGACCTACGACGCCTTGAAGGCCGTCCCGGGCCGGATCACCGTGATCGGCGGCGCGGTCGCGCCCCGCGGCGGCGACCGGCCGAACACCGGCCGCGACACCCACTCGCCGACGACG
>JBBSIG010000166.1:0-5746 GCA_038232215.1 Gaiellales bacterium
CGACGAGAAAGGACACCCGCACCGTTCCCGGTGCGTAGTCCGAGGTTCCCGGGATCACCGCGACGTCCTCGCCCCGGGCGAGCACGAGCGCCTCGAGCGTCCCCGCTCGGGGCGTCGCGCGTCCTTCCCCTCCGCGCTCCGTGGAGCCGCACCCGGCCCCGACCAGCAGCACGGCGAGAGCCACCGCCAGCGCGCGCACGCCCCGACTGTAGCCGCCTACGTGAAGGCGTCGCCGTCGGACATGCCGAGCGGGCCGAATCCGTGCCGCAAGTACGGCGCCGCGTGCACGGCCAGGAGGCCGGCGGTTACCGCCAGATAGATCAGTCGAGCCTTGCTCACGCTCTCACCTCCCTCCTCTCGCTAGAAGCGAACGTCTTGCAACGCCTCGGCCGCGGCGCGATACAGCCGTGCCGCCGCCTGATCGTCGGCCCGGCGCGACGCGAGATCGCCCTGGGCGACCCAGACGCTCGCGCGGTGGCTGGCGGACGAGAGTTGCGCGAAGCTCTCCTCGGCCTCGGCGAAGGCACGCTCCGCCTCTTCGAGCCGGTCCTGCTCGAGGAGGGCGCGGCCCAGCACGAGCTGCGCGCTGCCGACCTCGTCGAGGTAGTCCGTCCGCCCCTGCAACAGGCTCAGCGCGTGGCGGGCCTGCTCCTCGGCGAGCTCGGGATTGCCCGTCCGCAGGTGCACCTGAGCGAGCGACGACACCGCCTGCGCGCCATCGGCCTCGTTGCCCAGGTCGAGCGCGATCCGGAACGCGTCCTTCAGGAGCGTCACTGCCTCATCGGTTCTCCCGAGCAGGAAGTTGAGGCCGCCGAGGTTGTTCAGCAGCCGCCCCACGTTCGTTTGGTCCGCGACCTCCTCGTAGCACGCCTTGGCGCGCTCGGCGTAGGAGCGGGCGAGCACCCAGTGTCCCTGCCGGTCCGCGAGCAGCGAGGCCTGGAAGTAGATCCTCCCCGTCGTGCGCGGGTCGTTCATTCCCTCGGCGAGCTCGAGGGCGCGCTCGACGTCCTCCCGCGCGGCCTCCAGGTCGCGCTGACGCCGGTAGCAGCGGGAGCGCCAGCTCAGGATGTTCGAGCAGAGGAGGTCGCAGGGAAGCCCGGACCGCTCGGCGAGCGACAGCGCCTCGTCGAGGAGCGCGAGCGCCGTCTGGACACTCGAGAGCTTGTAGCGACAGGCACCGAGCTGGAACAGCACCTCGGCCCGCTCGAGGTCGGAGAAGCCCGAAGCCTCGACCAGCTCGCGGGCCCGGCCGAGCGCCTCCTCTGCCGGGCGCAGCTCGCCGAGACGCATGCGTGCGCGGCCCTCGCCCACCAGCGCGCGAACCTCGAGCTCGGGCAGGCCGGCGGCTCGAACGGCACCGCTCACGCCCTCGAGCTCCGAGAGCGCGTCGCCGGAGCGATCGGCCTCCAGGAGCGCCTCGGCGCGCGCGAGTGCCGCCTCCACCCGCCCGCGCTCGTCGGCGGCGACGCCGTTCGCGAGAAAGCCGGGATCGACCCCGAGTCGTCGGGCCAGCCACTCGGTCGTCTCGGCGGTGGGACGTGTCTTGCCGCGCTCGATCTGGCTGACGTACTCCTTCGAGAAGCGCTCGCCCACGAGCTCGGTCTGCGTCAGGCCCGCCGCCACCCGGAGCTGGCGGAGCCGCTCGCCGAGCCGCAGCGCCGCGGGCCTGGCAGTCGCGGGGGAGGCGTCTGTGCGCGTGGTCGGCGTCATACGGTCGTCTGAAGTGAAGCCCATACTTGACCCAACCGCAACCGTCTCTTTCGGCCATCCCCCGAAAGGGGCATCTCAAGCCGAAAAAGCAGTCAAGTAAGTTGGCTCTCCTAACTTGACTGCGCTACTTGACGACTGCGGCCACGGCTCCTATAGTGGCCCGACCGCAGCCGGCCGTCAGGTTGCGGAGCAAGGAGCCGTGCCGCAGAGGTGAAGCCCCCGGAAGCCGCAACCGGGGGTTCCCTCTTTCAGGGCCTCAGCGTGCGCTGAGCCAGCGCAGGCGCGAGGCACGAATCAGCTCCAGCTCCTCGTAGCCGAGGACGCCGAGACGGTGGCCGATCGAGGCGAGGAGCCCGATCGACACGAAGATCCAGGCTTCCGAGCTCGCGTCGCGGTCCCTCTCGATCCCGCCGGCTTCCTGCGCCCGCGCGATCACGTCGCGGACGAAGGCGTGCACCTCGCGTGTCTGAGCGCGCAGAGAGCGCCGGATCGCCGGATCGTCGTTCGACTCGCCGAGTGCCTGCACCCAGACGCTCGCGAGCAGCGGGCGGCGCTTCTTCTGAGCCTGGGAGGCACGTGTCATCGCGGTCAGCCACTTCCCGGAGTCGGGCTCGGCGGCGACGGCCGCGACCCACGCCTCCCGCATTCGCCTCCAGGTCTCGTCCAGACAGGCCAGGTAGAGGTCGCGCTTCGAGGCGAAGTGACGGTAGAGCACGGGCTCGCTGATGCCGGCCTCGCGCGCGATCTCCGCCGTCGTGGAGCCGTGATAGCCGCCGTTCGAGAAGACGCGCGATGCCGTGTCGAGGACCGCCTGGCGGCGGTCGGCAGCGCAGAGCCGCAGCCGGGTCGCGCTCAAGCGGCCGCCTCGACCGTGACTCGCGGCTCCGCCGTGCGTACGTGGCGGACCGTCGTCAGAGCCACGAGGGCCCCCGCGAACGCGATCGCAGCCGCGATCACGAGCGCGTTCGAGAGGCCGTGGACGAAGGCCTCCGGGCGGCTGTGCCCGCTCGCGAGCGAGCTCTGGATCTGCGAGGCCATGATCGCGCCCATCACGGCGATGCCGAGCGACCCGCCCACCTGGCGGAAGCTGTTCAGCACCGCCGAGCCGACGCCGGCCTTGTCCACGGGCACGGAGCTCATCACGGCCGCGGTCATCGGGGTCATCGTTAACGCCATGCCCATTCCGCCCACGACCAGACCCGGGAAGATGGCCCACCACGTCGAGTCGACTCCGAGGCGGGAGAAGACGAGGAGCGACACGCCCACGAGGGACATTCCCCCGGCCAGCAGCCAGCGGGAGCCCACACGGTCGGACAGGCGTCCCGCGAGGGGCGCGATCAGGATGATCAGCAGCGTCATCGGGAGGAAGCTCGCACCCGCCTTCGTCGCCGAGTAGCCGAGGATCTGCTGCATGTACAGCGAGACGAAGAAGAAGACGCCGAACATCGCCAGGGCGACGAGGAGCGCGATCGAGTTGGCACCGGCGAAGGTCGGGTTGCGAAAGAGGCCGAGGTCGAGCATCGGCAGGCGCTGGCGCAGCTCGAGCGCGACGAACGCGAGCAAGCTGACCGCGGCGAGCGCGAACAGCCCGAGGATCCGTCCGGACGTCCACCCGTACGTGTTCGCCTCGATCAGCGCGTAGGTCAGGGCGAACAGCCCCAAGGCCGAGGTCAGCAGTCCGGGGAAGTCGAGGCGCTGCTCGTGGGAGGTGTCGCGCGACTCGTCGATCGCGAGGCGCGCCACCACGATGCCTGCGATCCCGACTGGCACGTTCACGAAGAAGATCCAGCTCCAGTTGATCTGCTCGGTGAGGACGCCGCCCACGAGCGGGCCGATCGCGAGCGCCATCGCCGAGATGCCCGCCCAGATTCCGATCGCGGTTCCCCGCTGGCGCGGCGGGAAGGTGGCCGAGATGATCGAGAGGGTCGCGGGGTTCATCAGCGCGGCGCCCACGCCCTGCACGATGCGCGCGCCGATCAGCACGCCCGCGCTCGACGCGAGGCCGCAGGCGAGCGACGCGCCCGTGAAGATGGTCAGCCCCGCGATGAAGATCAGCCGCCGGCCCAGGAGGTCGGCCAGCTTGCCGCCCGTGAGCATGAACGCCGCGAACGTGAGCGCGTATGCGGTCACGATCCATTCGAGCTCGGAGAGGCCGATGCCGAGATCGCTCTGGATGGACGGAAGCGCGACGTTCACGACGGTGTTGTCGAGCATGATCATGAAGAGACCGAACGAGACCGCGGCGAGCGTCCACCACTTGCGGTTCTCGGTCGTGAAGAGTCGTGCTCTCATACAGGCGCCTCCGGTGGCTAGCGTCTACTAAGTTAGTTCGCACTAAGCTAGCGGCTGCTAGCTCCTTCCGTCAAGCGGCCAGCGGTGCCCCGGGATTTTCGATCGAGCGTCTAGGCTCTTCGCCGTGTCCGACTTCGTCTGGCGGCCGACGGCGGAGCAGATCGAGCGGGCGAACGTCACCCGGCTGATGCGCCGCCTCGACTGCCCGGACTACGCCGCCTTGCACCGACTGTCGGTCGAGGATCCGGAGCGCTTCTGGCCGGCGCTCGTCGACGACCTCGGACTGGACTTCTCGCGACGGTGGGACACCGTCGTCGACACGTCGCGGGGGATCGAGTGGGCGACGTGGTTCGTCGGCGGTCGGCTCAACCTCGCGTGGAACTGCGTGCACCGCTGGGCGCGCGGACCGTCCGCGGACGACGAGGCGGCCGTGTGGCGGTCGGAGGACGGAGTGCGCTCGTCCCTCAGCTTCCGGGAGCTCTCGCAAGAGGTGACCCGGCTCGCAGAGGGCCTCGCCTCGCTCGGCGTTCGCGAAGGCGACGCGGTCGCCCTCTTCCTGCCGATGGCCCCTCAGGTCGCGATCGCCTCGCACGCGTGCGCGCATCTCGGAGCGATCCAGGTGCCCGTCTTCTCGGGCTTCGCGGCGCCCGCCGTGGCGGCGAGGCTCGCCGACGCCGGGGCGAAGGTCCTGATCACCGCCGACGGCACGCTGCGCCGCGGGCAGGTCGTGCCCCTGAAGGCTGTCGCCGACCAGGCGCTCAGCGACGCGCCGACAGTCGCGAACACCGTCGTCTGGCGCCGGCTCGGCGCCGACGACACGCCGATGGTCGCCGGTCGGGACCACTTCTGGGACGAGCTCGTGGCCGGGGCTTCGGGCGAGCTCGAGCCGACCCTCGTCGACTCCGAGACGCCGTACCTGCTCGCGTACACGTCCGGGACGACCGGCCGGCCGAAGGGCGCGCTGCACGTCCAGGGCGGGTTCCTCGTCTCCGTCGCGCGCGAGGTCGCCTACCAGACCGACGTCCGCCCCGGCGATCGCGTCCATTTCTCGACGGACATGGGCTGGATCATGGGGCCGTGGACCGTGGTCGGCGCCGGCGCGCTCGGGGCCACGGTCGTCTTCGCGGAAGGCGCGCCCGACTGGCCGGACGACAGGCTCTGGCGCCTGGTCGAGTCCGAGCGCGTGACCATGCTCGGTGTCTCGCCGACGCTCGTACGCGCGCTGATCCCGAAGGGCGAGCCGCGGGCGGACCTCTCGTCGCTGCGGGTGCTCGCGACGACGGGCGAGCCGTGGAACCCCGCTCCGTATCGCTGGCTGCACGAGCACGTGGGCCGGGGCCGCATCCCGATCGTGAACGAGTCGGGCGGAACCGAGGTGGGCGCGTGCTTCCTTTCCGTCACCCCCGTGGAGCCGGTGAAGCCCGTCTCGCTCGGCTTCCCAGCGCTCGGCCAGGCGATGGACGTCGTCGACGCGAGCGGCGAGCCGGTGCGCGGCGAGGTGGGCGAGCTCGTGTGCCGCGCGCCCTGGCCCGGCATGACCCGCGGCATCTGGCGCGACCCGGAGCGCTATCTCGAGACGTACTGGCGCCGGTTCCCCGGCGTCTGGACGCACGGCGACTGGGCAACGGTCGACGCGGACGGCTACTGGTTCCTCCACGGCCGCTCCGACGACACGCTCAACATCGCCGGCAAGCGGATCGGCCCCGCGGAGCTCGAGTCCGCCGCGGTGGAGCACGCGGCGATC
>JBBSIG010000167.1:0-5738 GCA_038232215.1 Gaiellales bacterium
CGGCCGTTCGCCTCGCGGACGACGTCAGGGGGAACGTTGCCGAAGACGGGCCGCGCCCTGTCCGCTCCGGGCTCCGGAGGCGGGATGCTGGTGTCGATCGTCCATGTGCGCGTCGTCGTCGCGCTCGCGTTGCCTAGCGCGTCGAGCGCTCGAACGGCGAACCCGTGCGCGCCGTTCGCGAGCCCGCCGTAGACGGCCGGGCTCGTGCAGGCCGAGAACGCGGCGCCGTCCAGGCTGCACTGGAACGTCACGCCGGCCTCGCCGTCCGAGAAGGAGAGGACCGCCGTCGTCAGGGCGGTCACCGCGCCGGCGTACGGACCTGAGCCGATGCTCGGCGGGGGCGGTGGGGTGATATCGACCGTCCAGTTGCGCGTCGCCGCCGAGCTCGTGTTGCCGAGAGCGTCGAGCGCACGCACGCTGAAGCTCTGAGCCCCGCTCGTCAGGCCGCCGTAGCCCCGCGGACTCGAGCACGCCGTGAACGACGAGCCGTCGAAGCTGCACTCGAAGCCGACGCCGGGCTCACCGTCGGAGAAGGAGAAGGTCGCGGTCGTCGCGGTCGTGACGCTGCCCTCGCCCGGTCCCGACGCGATCGCAGGCGACGGCGGCGGCGCCGTGTCGATCGTCCAGCTCCGGCTCGTCGCGGCGCTCGGGTTGCCGAGCGAGTCCAGCGCCCTGACGCTGAACGTGTGGCCGCCGTCGCCGAGGCCTCCGTAGGTCTTCGGGCTCGCGCAGGCGCCGAAGGGGCCGCCGTCGAGGCTGCACTGGAAGCCGACACCGGCCTCGCCGTCGGAGAAGGTGAAGCTCGCGCTCGTCGAGGCGGTGACGCCTCCCTGAGCCGGGCCGGACGCGATCGCGGGCGGCGGGGGCGGGCTCGTATCGACCGTCCAGCTCCGGCTGGTGATGCCGCTCTCGGTGCCGAGCGCCTTCACGGCCTTGACGCCGAACGTGTGGCCACCGCTCGCCAGCCCCACGTAGCTCGCCGGGCTCGTGCAGGGGGAGAAGCTCGCGCCGTCCAGGCTGCACCGGAAACCCACGCCGCCTTCCCCGTCCGAGAACGAGAAGCTCGCGCTCGTCGAGCTCGTCGTGCCGCCCTCGGCGGGGCCCGGCGTGATCGTCGGCGGAGGCGGCGGCGTCGCGTCGACGCTCCACGCGCGCGTCGACGCCGGGCTCGTCTGCCCCACGCCGTCGACCGCCCTGACCGCGAAGGTGTGCGCCGCGTCGCCGAGCCCGCCGTAGCCGGCCGGGCTCGTGCACGGTGCGAAGCTCGCCCCGTCGAGCCCGCACTCGAAGCCGACCCCCGCCTGGGCGTCCGTGAAGGAGAAGCTCGCGCTCGCTGAGCCCGTGGTGCTGCCCTCCGCCGGACCGCTCGTGATCGTCGGCGCCGGCGGGGGCGGAGGCGGCACGCTGACCGTCCAGCTCCGCGAGGTCGAGCCACTTTGCTGACCGAGCGAGTCCACCGCCCGCACGCTGAACATGTGGCCCCCGTTCGCGAGGCCGCTATACGCGAGCGGGCTCGAGCACGCGGCGAACCCGGAGTCGAGGCTGCACTCGAAGCCGACGCCCGGCTGGGAGTCGGAGAAGGTGAAGGTGGCACTTCCGGAGCTCGACGTGCTTCCCTCCGCGGGCCCCGAGTCGATGCTCGGCGCGGGCGGCGGGACGGGCGGAGGCGCGACGATCGTCCACGTGTGCGTGGCCGCGGGGCTCGCCTCGCTCGCCAGGTCGAGCGCCTCCACGGCAAACGTGTGAGTGCCGAGCGAGAGCCCGGAGTAGCTCTGCGGGCTCGTGCAGGGCGCGGGCGCCGTGCCGTCCAGGCTGCACTGGAACGAGAGCGCGGTCGGATCGTCGTCGTGGAAGACGAACGTCGCGCCCGTCGAGGTCGCTGGGCTCGAGGGCCCGGAGTCGATCGTGGGCGCGGCCGGCGCAGCGAGCGCGGCGACGGCGCCGATCAGCGCCGCAAGCGCGGTCGCGGTGAAAAACGCGAGCAGCCGCCTCGCGCGATTCCGCGGTGGTCCCGGCACGAGCATCGTCCTCTCCCCTTCGTCGCCTTGCCGCAAGCAGACGCCGTCTCTCGGGAGACTACCCGTTCGAGGGATGCCGTCCAGCCGGGCGCGCGAGCTCGAGCCGGTCGCCTCGAAGTTGCAGACCTCCGGCGAGGGCTTTAGGCTCCGCCCCCATCCTGTGGCGGGGGGACACTCGGATGCTCGGTTGCGCGCCCCGCGTTGGGGTGACGCTGCGCGTCTTCGTCGCCCTCGTCGCCCTCGTCGTCGCAACAGCGCTGGCCGATTCGGCCCAGGCGCGCCCCGCCGAGGAGCCCGAGGCGACGCCCGCCCCGATCGCCCCCTTCGTGGCGCCGACCGAGGCTTGTAAGGCGCCGCGCCGACAGCCTCGCGGAGTCGTCGCGCAGGTGCAGACGATGCGCTGCCTCGTCAACTGGGCGAGGCTGCGGCGAGGACTGCCCTCTCTACGGGTCTCGTCGGTCCTCGACCGCTCGGCGAGGCTGAAGGCGACCGCGATCGACCAGTGCCAGGACTTCTCGCACACGGCCTGCGGCCTGCCGCTGCTCTGGGTCTTCGACCGCGCGGGCTACCTCGCCGCCGGGGGAACCGTCGCCGAGAATCTCGCCTGGGGTAGCAGGCCGAACGGCGGCCCGCGGCGGACGCTCGAGAGCTGGCTCGGCTCGACGGGACACCGCGAGAACCTCTTCGGCCGCGACTGGCGCGACCTCGGCGTGGCCGTGGTCAAGGCGAAGAGCCTCTTCGGCGCCCCGGACGTGGCCGTCTGGGTCACCGAGTTCGGCACTCGCGGCTAGCGGCTCCGGGAAGGCCGCCGCGCGGGGGCAGCGCCCCTTTCGCCAGCCCGCCAAGTAACAGTCTGTTACTTGGCGGGCTGGGGCTGGTACCCGCGCGGCTCGTATCTCTTCCTGTGCCTCAAGTTTCCCCCGCAGTTGCCGAGGGAGTTATTCCAACCGTCTAAGCCTGCTTTGGGAGGGGCCTGACCGACTTCGCCCAGCCATGGGCAGATGGTCGGAAGTGAGCGTTGACAGCAGGGGGAGCGTCTACCGCACGTCCGAGCGACACCGCAGCGAGCGCCGCCGACTCCCGCGCGCAGGAGATCGTCGACCAGCCGCGCAGCGGCCCTACTCGGCGCGGCCGATTGGTCCGGCGCGCGCTCTACGTCACGGACGCCTGCGCGTTGGTCGCGGCGTTTCTCTTTTCACAGGCCGTCGCGGGCTCCGATCCGTTCGCTGACGGATTCCCGCTCGCGGGAGAGACGACGCTGTTCGTGCTCTCGCTCCCTGTGTGGATCGTGGCCGCCCGGCTCAGCGGACTCTACAAACGCGACGACGAGCGAACGTCTCACACGACCGCTGATGACCTCTCGAGCGTCTTCCATCTCCTCACCGCCGGCTCATGGCTCCTGTTCGCCTTCGTCTCGCTGTCGCACGTCGCCCACCCCCCGCTGTCGCAGCAACTCTCGTTCTGGCTCGGCGGCATCGCTGCCGTCGTCGGCGGCCGGTCGGTGGCGCGGGCGCTCCTTCGGCGGCATAGCGCGTACGTCCAGAACACGGTGATCGTGGGTGCCGGTCCGATCGCGCAGCTGGTCGCGCGCAAGGTGCGGCAACATTCCGAGTACGGCTTGAACCTCATCGGATTCGTCGCGTCGGCGCCGAAGGAGTGTCGCGCCGATCTGGGCAGTCTCGAGCTGCTGGGCGAGGTTGCCGAGCTCGTTCGGATCGTCGATCGGTTCGACATCGACCGCGTGATCTTCTCCTTCTCCAACACGCCGAGCCGGGAACTCGTGACACTGGTGCGCTCGCTGCGAGACCGGGACGTGAGGATCGACATCGTGCCGCGGATGTTCGAGGTGACGGGCCCCGCGGTGCAGGTACACGACATCGAGGGTCTGTCGCTGCTCGCGCTCCCGCGCTCGCGCATGTCGCGTTCCGCAATGCTCGTGAAGCGAACTGTCGACGTCGTCGTGGCAGCGTTGCTCTTACTCCTCGCGGCGCCCCTGTTTGCGTGGATCGCGTGGCGCGTCCGCCGGAGCTCTCCAGGCCCGATCTTCTTCCGCCAATCCCGGCTGGGGTACGGTGGGGTCGAGTTCACCTTCCTGAAATTTCGGACCATGAAGGTGGACGTGGATCCGGCGGAGCACGAAGCCTACAGCCGGCGTGCGCTCACCGAGCAGCTCGCGCCGGAAGGCAGCGGGTTGTTCAAGCTCGATCAGCACGACAAGGTGACGCCGTTCGGCCGCTTCCTGCGCAGGACGAGCCTCGACGAGCTCCCGCAGCTGCTCAACGTCCTGCGCGGGGATATGTCGATGGTCGGCCCGCGTCCGTGCATTCCGTACGAGACCCAATACTTCGAGCCGTACCACTTCGAGCGGTTCGACGTACCGGCGGGGATCACGGGACTGTGGCAGGTAACGGCACGCGCCCACTGCCCACTACGCGAGGCGCTCGACATGGACATCCAGTACGCGCGGAGCTGGTCGCTCGGTCTCGACCTCAGACTGCTACTGCGGACGCCTCTGCAGATGCTGCGGCTCCGGACGCGCTAACGAGTAGGCCCGCGGTACGCGCGCCGGTCGCAGTGCGTGCTATGCCTCGCTGCGCACGTGCCTTCGTCGCCGAGCTGCTGATTCGCGAGTCCCACGCTCTTGAGCGAGAGCTTGAACGGCCGGTTGTCGCCCCGTCCCTCTTTGCCCTGAGCAGCCCAGATGCGCTTGCTCACGCGCTCGCCGACGGCGCGCTCGCCGACTACGAGGATGCAGAACTCGTCATCGCCCAGCCGCGCGAGGATGTCGGTTTGCCGCGTGTTCGCCCGCAGCAATTTCGCGGTGTCGACGAGTGCAGTGTCCCCCCATGTATGCCCGCACTCGTCGTTGATGCGCCCGAGGCCGTTGACATCGACATAGAGCAGACTGATCGCTGTGTCCGTCTCGCGCGCCTGCTCGAAGAGGGGATGGCCGAAGGTCAGAAAGCCGCGCCGGTCGAGTAGGCCCGTGAGCTCGTCTCGGACGCTCGGCTGCTCGGGTCCCTTCTCCTGCTGCGCGAGCTCGGCAGTCCGGCTGAGGAGCTCCCTCTCGCGCGAGGTGCCGAAGAGGCCTATCGCCCTGCCGCTGCGAGTCAGTAGCGGCACAACCGCTCGCCCGATTGCATCGACCGCAGCCCGACCGCACACGACCACGAGCTCACGGCGAGGCGCCGCTTGAAGGTCATGAAGCCAGGCTGTTTACGCCCAGCGCAAGGGCGACGGCGAGCACGAGCACGACGAGGTACGCGAGGAGCGTGGTCGGCAGCTCCCGGCGCGCGCGCCAGCGAGTGCTGGGATGGTCGGAGAACACCTCGTTGAGGAGCATGCCCCTTCCTCTGTCGGCGGACAGCCCCTTTCGCTAAAGACAAGATGCCTCGGGTGAGGGAAGGCCGCGTACGCGTTGCCGAGGAGGCCGGTCGCCCGGCCTCCTCGCGTCGCCTCGTTACTTCTTCGGCCCGCCCTTGGCCGGGCAGACCCCGCCCTGCCCCGGAGGTCCGGTGTGCGTATGGTTCTTGTCACCGAGCCCGCAGCCGGGCTTGTACTGACTCTGCCCCGGGCTGCTCTTGACCTGACGTGGCTGCGAGGACTTCTTCGGCGCCACGGCCTGCTTCACGGCCTTGACAGCATGGGAGGTGCCCGACGCCGCGTAGCCGAGTCCGCCCACGGACGCGAGCGCCACCAGCATGAACGCCGTTAGCGCAC
>JBBSIG010000168.1:0-5718 GCA_038232215.1 Gaiellales bacterium
AGCCCGCGCGCGACCTCGCCCAGCGCGTCCGAGAGCACCTTGCCGTGCTCCGCGGTGAGGATGCGCGCGACGTCCTCGCGCTGCTCGTCGAGCAGGCGGCGGATGCGGAAGAGGATGTCCGAGCGCTTCGAGAGGGACGTCAAGCGCCAGCCGGGAAACGCCGCCCTGGCTGCCTCGACCGCGCGGTCGACCTCGTCGGCGGTCGCGAAGTCGACCGAGCCGGTCTGCCGGCCGGTCGCCGGGTTGTAGACGGGGCCGCTTCGGCCCGAGTCCCCCTGGACGCGCGCGCCGTCGATCCAGTGCACGATCCGCCTGACCTCGTCGGTCTTCTCCAGGGTTGGTGCGGGTGCGAGCTCGCTCATCGAGTCCTCCTCGAGATGGTGCGGGCAGGGTACCTCGCGGGGCGAGAGCCGGACCGACCCGGCCGGAGGCAGAGGAGGGGCCCGCCGCCGGGCCCCTCCTGCCTGCCGCTCAGACCTTGCCGCGTTTCCGCCAGGCCGCGAAGATCTGCTTGATCTGACGGTCGAACGTGCGTGCCGCGTCGTCCGGGCTCCGCTTGCCCTGCGCCACCTCGGCGAACATCTGCGGGATCAGGAACTTGTTGAACATCTCGTCGATGGCGGCGTTCGAGAAGCCCGGGAACCCGACGTTGTTCGTGTACTTCTGGTTGATCGTCTCCAGCACCTTGTACTTTCCCTTCGGCCCGTTTGGGTCGCGCTCGAGCCGTCTCGTGAGATTCCGCACCGAGGCCGGGAACGAGGGGAAGTTGTAGAAGCGGCTGTTCTCGAACGCCCCGGTGTACTTGACCTCGAGGTCGATCAGGAACTTCTGCGCCGCCGCCTTGTTGTTCGCGAACTTCCAGATCACGTAGCACCCCATCACGTGCTCGAGCCCGAGGCGCCCGTTGGGCCCCGAGGGAATCGGCGCCAGCGCGATCTTGCCGGCGAGGTCCTGGTTCAGGCCCTCGGCGCTCCGTGTGATCGAGATCGCGTTCAGGGCCATCGAGAGCCGCCCGGCCAGCATCGCCTGGTTGTTCGACGCCGCCGTCCACGCGAAGATCTCGTCCGACATCCCCTGCTTGAACAGGCTGGCGCCGAACTTGAGCGCCTCGCGCGTGCCTTTCGAGTTCAGCGTCACGCGCTGGTCCTTGTTCTGGATGAACCCGCCGAAGCACATCATCAGCGCGATCAGGGCCATGTTGGAGTCGATCTCGTTCGACATGCCGAGGCCCACCGGATGCCCCAGCGCCCGCAGCTTGGGCGCGGCCTTGAGCACGTTGTCCCAGCTCGTCGGCTTCAGCCCGACCTGGCCCCAGAGGTCGGTGCGGTAGTTGACCGGGTCGGGCGCGTAGGTGTCAGCGAAGGCGAAGTACTTCTTCGTCCGCGGGTTGTACGTGCTGCGGAAGCAGACGTCCGCCATCTTGCCGCGCTTCTTGGTCACGGCGGCGACGACGTTCTTGTGGTCGATGACCTGGTCCTCGTACTGCGCCGGCGGAGCCAGGAACCAGAACAGGTCGTGGCCGCTCTGGGCTGCGACCTCCGCGGCGGCGCGGTTCGGGATGTCCGCCTGGTTGATGTGGTCGACGATCACCTCGGTGTCGTTCGCGTCGCCCCAGCGCTTCGTGTAGACGTTGTCGAACCACTTGTCGTACGCCGGCACGAAATGGCTCCACTGCGCGATCCGCAGCGTCCCCTTGAGCTGGCGGTGGGCGAATCTCGGCGCCCCCGCGACCGCCGTCCGGGCGGCTGCACCGCCGTAGACGATCACGAGCGTCCCGGTGCCGGCGCGGCGTACGAACTCGCGTCTCGTCGTCGGCCGTCGACTCACCTCCGTCACGCCCTGCGTGACCTTGCCGTTGCCGTCCTCCATTCCCTTGCTCCTTTCTGTTGGAGGCATGTTGGCCTTCGTCAGCGGAAAGCTCCGCCGGTGAATCCCTGGATGAAGCGGTCGAGGAATGCGTTGTAGAGCAGCGCGAGCGGAATGCTCGGGATGAGCGTGGCCGCCATCAGGGCGCCCCAGTAGAAGACGTCGCCGCGGATCAGCTCCGTGTAGATGCCCGTCGAGATCGTCTTGCTCGACGAATGGCTGATGAAGCTGACGGCGTACACGAACTCGTTCGCGACGAGCGAGAAGGAGAAGATGACGACCGTCAGGATCCCGGGCAGCGAGATCGGGAAAACGACGCTTCGCAGCGTGCGCAGGCGCGATGCGCCGTCGATCATCGCCGCGTCCTCGAGCTCCTGGGGAATCGTCTTGAAGAAGCCCATCAGGAGCCATGTCGAGAAGGGAATCGTGAACGACGGGTAGACGAGCATCAGCGACCCGAGCCGGTCCTGCAGCCCGAGCTCGCTGATCACCCGCGAGAGGGGCAGGAAGAGCAGCGTCGGCGGCACGAGGTAGGTGAGGAAGATGCCGACGCCGAGACTCCGCCCCCACCTGCCCGAGAGACGCGCGAGCGCGTAGCCCGCGGGTAGCGAGACGATCAGCGTGAAGAGGACGACCACGACGCCGACGAGCGCCGTGTTCCCGAGCCAGCGCAGGTACTGCGTGTCGGTGAAGAGGAACGTGACGTTGTCGAGCGTCGGCGAGCCCGCGTTGAACTTGAACGGCACGTTCTGCGGGCTGTAGAGGTCGCCCTGGCTCTTCAGCGCCGTCATCAGCATCCAGTAGAAGGGGAACGCGAGCACGATCGCGAACGGCCCTACGACTAGGTAGTTGGCCAGCTTGGAGCGCGTGCTGACCATCCCCTACGTGACCTCGACCTTGCGGGCGAACAGGAGCATCAGCACGCTCACGGCCGCGAGCACGGGCAGCAGGTAGAGCGCGATCGCGGCGCCGGGGCCGAGCGAGCCGGACTGGATCCCGGTCTGGAACGCCCACAGCGGCAGCGTCTGGGTGCTGTTGAACGGCCCGCCCCGGGTGAGGATGTAGCCGACGGCCATGTCCGTGGCCGTGAAGATGATCCCGAAGAGAACCGCGATCGTCGCGATCGGCAGCTGCAGCGGCAGCGTCACGTACCACAGCTTCTTCAGGCCCACGGCGCCGTCCACCTTGGCCGCGTCGTTGACCTCGGTCGGGATCGACGCGAGCCCGGCGATCATGATCACCGTCGCGAAGGGGAGAAGCCGCCAGGCGTGGACGGTGATGATCGCCGCCATCGCCTTGTTCGGCTCGCCGAGCCATTGCGGCGGGTTGAACCGGCTCACGAGGTGGAGGTGGACGAGTGTCCAGTTCACGACGCTGAAGAGCGAGTCGAAGATCCACAGGAAGCCGACCGTGCTGAGCGCCACCGGCGCCGCCCACGGCAGCAGGATCAGGAAGCGCAGCGTCCACTTGGCCATCCGCGAGAGCCAGTGCCGCCCGAAGTCGCGCACGAGAAAGTGCGCGAGCACGGAGGCACCGAGGACCACGATCGCGTTCGAGGCCAGCGTGAAGACGACGGTGTTGCGAAGCGCGCGGCGGAAGTTGGGGTCGTCCCACGCGCCCGTGAAGTTGTCGAGGCCGACGAAGTGCCCGGTCAGCGATCCCGCGGTCGCGTCGGTCAGGCTGAGGTAGATCGCGAGGCCGAGCGGGACGCCCACGAGCAGGGCCATGAAGACGACGGCGGGCGCGATCAGGGCGGGCGCGAGGAAGCGGCGGTGCTCGAGGGCGTTCCTGAGTCGACCGCCCCGTGGCCGAGCCTGCGCAACAGCCTCCATCGGCGCCGATCCTACCGCGCTCTGTGACGAAAAGCGCGTCGCGAAGTAGGATCGGTCGCGCGCGATGGCTCCGATCACGCTCGAACAGGTCTCGAAGGTCTATCCCGACGGCACCCGGGCGGTGCGGGAGCTCGACCTCGACATCGCCGACGGGGAGCTCGTCGTCTTCGTCGGCCCCTCGGGCTGCGGGAAGACGTCGGCACTGCGCATGATCGCGGGGCTGGAGGAGATCAGCGCCGGCACGATCAAGATCGGCGACGAGGTCGTCAACGACCTGCCGCCGCGCGACCGCGACCTGGCCATGATCTTCCAGAACTACGCGCTCTACCCGCACATGTCCGCCTTCGAGAACATGGCGTTCGCGCTGAAGCTGCGGAACCTGCCGAAGCCCGAGCGCGGAGAGCGCGTCGGCACCGCGGCGCGCATCCTCGGGCTCGCGGACGTGCTCGGCAAGCGGCCGCGTACGCTCTCGGGCGGGCAGCGCCAGCGCGTGGCGATGGGGCGGGCGATCGTGCGCGAGCCACGCGCCTTCCTGATGGACGAGCCGCTCTCGAATCTCGACGCCAAGCTGCGCGTGCAGATGCGGGGCGAGATCGCGCGGCTGCAGCGCGACCTCGACGTGACGACGATCTACGTCACGCACGACCAGAGCGAGGCCATGACGCTCGGCGACCGCGTCGCCGTCATGCGCCGGGGCGATCTCCAGCAGCTCGACGTGCCGCAGAGGCTCTACGAGGAGCCCGTCAACCTCTTCGTGGCCGAGTTCATCGGCTCCCCGGCGATGAACCTCGTCGAGGCGGAGCTCGAGCGCGTCGACGGGCGCCTGCAGGTCCACTTCGGCGAGCATCGGCTGACACTGGAGCGCGACGCCCTCACGGTCAGGCCGAAGCTCGAGCCCTACGTCGGGCGGAAGCTCGCGCTCGGCATCCGGCCCGAGGACATCCGGGACGTCGGCGCGGCGGGCGGCGCCGAGCAGGAGGAGGCGCTGGAGCTGCCGATCGACCTGCGCGAGGACATGGGAGCCGAGGTCTTCCTGCACTTCGTGGTCGGGGGCTCGCCCGTGCAGACGGAGGACGTCAGGGAGGCGGCCGAGCTCGAGGCGGTCCAGGCGACCCGCGAGTACGCGGCCCGGGACGGCAACCCCTTCATCGCTCGCGTCCATCGAGAGTCACGCGCGCGCGAGGGCGAGACGGCGCAGCTCGTGTTCGACACGAAGCGGCTGCGCTTCTTCGACCTCGAGACCGGGCGCGCCGTCACCGCCGGGTAAGCTCCGGCGATGGCGGTCGCCGAGTCGAATCGCTCCGACGCGGAGGTCGCCGAGCGGGTCCGGGCCGACGACAGGGCGCACGTTCTCCACTCCTGGTCGGTCCAGTCGGCGATCGAGCCGCTCCCCGTCGCGGGCGCCGAGGGTCGCTACTTCTGGGACTACGAGGGCAACCGCTACCTCGACTTCGCCTCACAGCTCGTCAACGTCTCGATCGGGCACCAGCACCCGAGAGTGGTCGCCGCGATCAAGGAGCAGGCCGACCGGCTCTGCACGATCGGCCCCCCGATGGCGAACGACAAGCGCTCGGAGCTCGCGCGGCTCCTGGCCGAGGTGACGCCGGGCGACCTCACCATGTCGTTCTTCACGAACGGGGGCGCCGAGGCGAACGAGAACGCGATCAAGCTCGCCCGCTGGAAGACGGGGCGGCAGAAGGTCGTCGCCCGCTACCGCTCCTACCACGGCGCCACCGCGGGCGCGATCTCGCTGACCGGCGACCCGCGTCGCTGGTTCGCCGAGCCCGGCCTGCCGGGGGTCGTCCGCATGCTCGACCCCTATACGTACCGCTGCCCGGCCGGTCACCCCGATCCGTGCCCTGTCTGTACGGGCGCCCCCCACCTCGAGGAGATCCTCCAGTACGAGAATCCCGAGACGGTCGCCGCCGTGATCCTCGAGACCGTGACGGGCACGAACGGGATCATCGTGCCGCCGGACGGCTACCTGCAGTCCGTGCGCGAGGTGTGCGACCGCCACGGG
>JBBSIG010000169.1:0-5684 GCA_038232215.1 Gaiellales bacterium
CAGCTTGCGATCGAGTCGTTCGTCGCGTGCGAGTGCGAGGGCATGGCCCGCGTCGACTTCTTCGTCCGGGCAAGCGGCGAGGTCGTCCTGAGCGAGCTGAACACGATCCCGGGCTTCACGGCGACGAGCGTCTACGCGAAGCTCTTCGAGGCCTCCGGGATCCCGTACCCGCAGCTCGTCGACCGCCTGATCGCGCTCGCGCTCGAGCGCCACGAGCGCCGCGCGCGCTACCTCTACTAACGCCCGGGCCTCAACGGCGGGCGCGCACCTCGTTCACCCGCGCCACGCTCGAGAGCCGGGTGATCCAGACGACGTAGTAGCGAGCGGCCGAGCCGTCGATCGGGAACGTCGCCGTGCCGCCCACCGTCCGCGACGGCGAGACGTCACGGAAGTCGGGGCCCGTGGCGGAGTCGCCCGCCCGAATCCGTGCCGTGAACCCGGGCGTGCTGGTGGTCAGCTCGATGCTGCTCAGCTCGACCGCCTGCCCCGCGTCGAGCACGAGGCCGACCCCGGACTTCGCGAACGTCCTGTACGTCTCGGTCGTCCAGTAGGTGTCGGGGTTCCGGTCGGTCGCGTTCGCGACGTCCTCGTCGTGCTCCGTCCCGTCGCCTCCGTCACTCGGCGGGTCGAACGAGCCTATACCGTCGAGCCGGACGGCCTGCGTCGGCGAGCCTCCCCCGCCGTCGGAGCCGCCTCGGAGCGCGAGCGCACCGGCCACCGCGAGCGCCGCGAGCAAGGCGAGGGCGGCGAGCACGAGGGGCCAGCGCCGGCGGCGGCGCGCCGGGCGCGCCCGTCGTGCCGGGACGATCCGCTCGCGGACGATGGCGGTCGCGTCACCGTCCGGCTCGCCGAGCTCCGCGAGGCAGGCCTCGAGCTCGGCGATCAGCTCCCGCATCGAGGGGAAGCGCTCGCTCGGCTCCTTGCGCAGGGCGCGCTCGACCACGGCCGCGACCCGAAGCGGCACGTCGGGCCGGCGCTCGAGCAGGCTCGGCGGCGGCTCGTTCACGTGCTTCAGCGCGACGGCGACGAAGCTCTCCCCAGGGAACGGCAGGTCGCCGGCGAGGAGCTCGTAGAGGACGACGCCGAGCGAGTACACGTCGCTCTGGAGGTCGACGGGCTCGCCGCTCGCCTGCTCGGGCGAGATGTAGTTCGAGGTCCCGAGCACGGTGCCCGCCTGCGTGACTCCCTCGATGTCGACCGAGCGGGCGATCCCGAAGTCGGTCACCTTCGCCCGCCCGTCGCCGTTCAGGAGGACGTTCTGCGGCTTCACGTCGCGGTGCACGATCCCCCGCTCGTGCGCGAACGCCAGGCCGCGGGCGGTCTCGAGCGTCAGCTCGAGCGCGCGCCGGATCGGCAAGGGGCCGCTCTCCTCGATCAGCTGCTTGAGATTGCGGCCGTCGACGTACTCGAAGACGATGAAGTGGCGCCCCTCGGCGTCGCCGCGATCGATCACCGTCACGATGCTCGGATGGGACAGCTGCGCGACGGCACGCGCCTCGCGGCGGAAGCGCTCGACGTACTCCTCGTCGTCGACGTAGTGCTCGTGGATGATCTTCAGCGCGACGTCGCGCTCGAGCAGCGTGTCGTGCGCGCGGTAGACGCTCGACATCCCTCCTGAGCCGACGAGCTCGTGAAGCTCGTAGCGGTCTGCAAACAGCGTCTCTCCCACGGCGCGGGCCCTCCCGCTACTGGAACCTAAGCGCTGAGAGCGTACTCGAGCGCCTGCTCCCAGACCTGGAGCGCCTCGTCGAGCTCCGCGTCGGAGATCACGAGCGGTGCCAGCACGCGGATGCAGCTCGAGTAGATCCCGGACTTCAGGAGCAGGAGACCCCGCTCAGCCGCCGCCTCGACGACCGCGCTCGCCAGCTCGGGGGCGGGATCCTTCGAGGCGCGGTCGTGGACGAGCTCGAGCGCGAGCATGGCGCCGAGCCCGCGCACGTCGCCGACGGCGGGGAATCGCTCCTGCCAGCCCTGCATGCGCGAGCGCATCGTCTCGCCCATCGCCTCCGCGCGCTCGAGCAGACCCTCGTCCTCGAAGACGTCGAGCACGGCCAGCGCCGCCGCCTGCGCGACCGGATTGCCGACGTAGGTGCCGCCGATCGCCGAGTCGGGCGGGGCGTCCATGATCTCCGCCCGGCCGATCACGCCCGAGAGCGGCAGGCCGGCGGCGATCGACTTGGCGACCGTCATCAGGTCGGGCTCGATCCCGTAGTGCTCGATCGCCCACATCCGCCCCGTACGGCCGAAGCCGCTCTGCACCTCGTCGACGACGAGCACTATGCCGTTGTCGTCGCAGATCCGCCGGGCGCCCTCGAGAAACTCCGGGGGCGCCACGACGAACCCTCCCTCCCCCTGCACGGGCTCGAGCACGAGCGCTGCGACCGACTCGGCCGCGACCTGGGTGACGAGCGCGCGCTCGAGTGCGGCGAGAGCCTCGCGCGTGCTCGGCCCACGGTAGGCCTGGGGGAACGGGGCGCGGTACACCTCGGGCGCGAAAGGCCCGAGCCCGGCCTTGTACGGGTGCGTCTTCGAGGTCATGCTCATGGAGAGGAGCGTGCGGCCGTGGAACGCGCCCTCGAAGACGATCACCGCGGGGCGCTTCGTGTAGGAGCGGGCGAACTTGACGGCGTTCTCCACCGCCTCGGTGCCCGCGTTGAAGAAGGCCGCCTTCACGGGGCCGGAGATGGGCGCTAGGCCGGTCAGCCGCTCGGCGAGCTCCACGTACACCTCGTACGGCACGATCGTGAAGTCCGTATGGCTGAAGCGCTCGACCTGACGCTGCACGGCGGCCACGACCCGCTCGTGCGAGTGTCCGACGTTGAGGCAGCCGACTCCGCCCGTGAAGTCGATGAACGTGTTGCCGTCGACGTCGGTCAGCGTCGAGCCGTGCCCGTGGTCGACGACCACCGGAACGGCGATGGAGAGCGGATCGGCGACGACGCGCTGCTTGCGCTCGAGGATCTCCCGCGAGCGGGGCCCCGGTATCGCAGTCCGGAGCTCGATCGTGCGCGTGACCGCCATCGCCCGCACCCTAGCTCAGCGGTCGGCACGCTGCATAGTGCATAACGCGCTTGCACGGACGGCGGCCGCGATGTCCCTACACGACCTGTCTATGCCCCAGGGCGCTAGCCATGTCCGGCCAGGACAGATGAGGGGCAGAAGCACGTTCGTAGGCCGCCCGCGACGGTGCCGAAGCGACGCCCATCCGCAGGACGCGTCGGCGCGGGGCATGGCCCCCGCCCAGGGCGCTGGACAGGTCGACGCGGGCCCGTGGCGAGACCAGCCGTCGTAGAATCGACGCAGTGGTTCTCTCCGATCGCAGCATCCGCCGCCTGCTCGGCGAGGGCCGGATCGAGCTCGAGCCCTACGACGAGTCGCTGCTCCAGCCGTCGAGCGTCGACGTGCGCGTCGACCGCTTCTTCCGCGTCTTCCACAACGCGCGCTATCCCTTCATCGACGTCAAGGAGCCACAGGAGGAGCTAACCGAGCTGGTCGAGATCGACGAGGAGCGGCCGTTCATCCTCCATCCGGGCGAGTTCGTCCTCGGCTCGACCCTCGAGCGCGTCCGCCTCCCGGACGACCTCGTGGCCCGGCTGGAAGGGAAGAGCTCGCTCGGCCGGCTCGGGCTCCTGATCCACTCGACCGCGGGCTTCATCGATCCCGGCTGGAACGGGCACGTCACGCTCGAGCTCTCGAACGTCGCGAACCTGCCGATCACGATCTACTACGCGATGAAGATCGGGCAGCTCTCGTTCGTGCGCATGACCGAGGCGGCCGAGACCCCCTACGGCTCGGGCTCTCTGGGCTCGAAGTACCAGAATCAGCGCGGGCCGACACCGAGTCGCTACTGGAAGAACTTCGAGGAGGGCGCATGATCCTGGTCACGGGGGGCACGGGCTTCGTCGGCCCCAAGGTCGTCCACGAGCTGCGGGCCCGGGAGCACGAGGTGCGCTGCCTCGTGCGCGACCGGAGGCGTGCGTCCCAGCTCGCCGCCTGGGGCTGCGAGCTCGTCGAGAGCGACGTCACCGATCCGGCCGGCCTGCGCCGGGCCGTGGCCGGCTGCGAGACCGTCGTCCACCTGGTGGCGATCCGGCAGGGCAGGCCCGAGGAGTTCAGGCGCGTGATGACCGACGCGACGAGGGAGCTCGTCGCGTCCGCCGAGTCTGCCGGCGTGCGGCGCCTCGTGCTCATGAGCGCGCTCGGAACGAGCGAGCAGACGAAGGACCTCGTTCCGTATTTCCGCGCCAAGTGGGACATGGAGCAGGCGGTCGAGGCAGCCTCGCTCGAGCACGTCGTCTTCCGCCCGAGCTTCGTGTTCGGGCGCGACGGTGGCATCCTCTCCACCTTCAAGCGCATCGCGAAGCTCGCCCCGGTGACGCCCGTGACCGGGCCCGGGACGCAGCGGATCCAGCCCATCTGGGTCGAGGACGTCGCCCGCTACTTCGCCGCCGGGGTCGAGGAGGAGCGCGCCGCCGGTCGGACGTTCGAGCTCGGAGGCCCGGACGTCGTCTCGTGGAACGAGTTCTGGGAGCGCCTCAAGCGCACGCTCGGCATCCGCCGGCCGACCGTCCACGTGCCGATGGCCCTGATGCGGGCGAACGCGCTTCTCACCGAGCGCCTGCCCGGAGACGTTCCGCTCACGCGCGACCTCCTGAAGATGCTGGAGGCCGGCGACAACGTCGTCTCGAACGACGATGCGGCAGAGACCTTCGGGCTGCGGCTCCTCTCGCTCGACGAGCAACTCCGCCGCGCGGCCTAGAGAAGGGCCCGAGAAAAGAGCGGGGGCCGCTCGCGCGGCCCCCGTCCGGTCACTAGCCTTGAAGTAGTAGGGGCGCTTCCTGCCGGCCGAACCGGTCGGCGGCGCGTAGCGCGATGTCCCCCACGCTGGCTAGACGATTCCCCGTAGGTACCGGGGACACGCCCCTACCGACTAGCACCTCCACTGCCCGTACAGTCTTCTGCCAAACGGACCACCTCCTTTCCGCGGTAGCGGCACTCTAGCAATCCGATCCAGGCGCCCTCAGCGCAGCACGACGGAGAGCTCGAGACCGCGGTCGAGCGGAACGGTGAGGCTCTCGAGCGTCGGGTCGGACCGGCGGGCGGCCGAGTAGGCGCCGAGCGTGTCCTCGTGCGACAGGACGTTGTCGGCGACCACGAGCGCGCCGGGCTCCAGCTTCCCCCGGGCGAGCCGGAAGAGCCGCTCGTAGTCGTCCTTCTCGGCGTCCACGAAGCAGACGTCGAAGACGTCGTCGAGCGCCGGCAGCGTCTCGAACGCGTCGCCCTCGCGTAGCTCGGCCCACTGCTCGAGCCCGGCGTCGGCGACGTTCTCGCGCCAGGCGTCGATCTTCTTCGGGTCGCTCTCGAGCGAGAGCACGCGGCCGCCGAGCCGGCGCACCCCGGCGGCGAGCCAGATCGTCGAGTAGCCACGCGAGCCGCCGATCTCGAGCACCTCGCAGTCCGTCTGCGCGAAGCCGGCGTCAACCGACCTCGACCCTCACGACCCCGTCCACGACGCGGACCGGGAACGTCTCCACGGGGAGGTATGCCGGCAGCGTCAGCGCCCGACCGCTGCGGATGTCGAAGCGGGCGCCGTGCCTGGGACAGACGGCGATTCCCTCGTCGGGCTCGAAGTCTCCCTCCGCGAGCGGGCCGTCGTCGTGCGAGCAGCGGTCCTCGAGGCCGTA
>JBBSIG010000170.1:0-5684 GCA_038232215.1 Gaiellales bacterium
AGGCCAGGGACGGCCGTGCCGCCTGCTGAAGAGCGGCACCGAGACAGTCTGGGTAGCGGGCCTCGTCTCGCGGGCAGCCCGCCCTGTTGCCCGCTGGGCCTTCTAGGCTCTCGACCCCTATCGGACGGCTCGGCCCCTGAACGTTGCTTCTGCACCTCGGGACGTCGAGACTCGGCAGGCGGAGTGGGCTCACGGCACATGCCTCCGAGCGTAGGTGGCGGTCCTGTGACGTGTCTGTGCCCTCACTGTGACGATCTCGCAGGCGTGTCGGTTCGACTCCCGAGGGGCACGGCATCGCTCCTCGTCACTGGCGACCGGGAGCCGCCACGGTGTCAACCGGAGTTGGAGTTCGACGGGCCTGGATGGAGCCCGTGCTGGCGAAATCCGGGCGACAGCACCGAACGTGCTTGAGCGGCATCTCCGGCACGTTTGACCCACGCACCATGCGGGTTTGCGCTGCACGCCTACCGTCGTGATGCGCCTGGCAGGATTCGAACCTGCGACCTCGCGCTCCGGAGGCGCGCGCTCTATCCCCTGAGCTACAGGCGCGGGACCGCCAGTGTACTGAGGCCCGAGCCCGTGTAGGTTTCTCTGCTCCAGCCGAAGGAAGTCGAGCGCGAAGCGCGACTTCCTTCGGTCGGGTCGCAGGTTCGAATCCTGCCAGGCGCATGCGCAGCCGTACGCTACGCCCGTGGAGCTCGCCGCCCGCATCGTCACGCTCAGGCTCGCCGAGACGTTCACGATCGCGCGCGACGCGACGGACACCGCGGACGTCGTCCGGGTCGAGCTCCGGGCCGGCGGAGAGCGCGGCTTCGGGGAGGGCGCGCCGATCGAGCGCTACGGCGAGTCGGGCGAGTCGGCGCTCGCCTTCGTCGAGGAGAGTCGGGACCTGCTCGGGCAAGATCCGTTCGCCCTCGAGGAGATCGGCGGTCGTCTGCGCGAGCGGCCGGGGGAGCAGGCGGCCAAGTCGGCTCTCGACGCTGCGCTGCACGACCTCTGCGGCAAGCTCGCCGGACAGCCCGTCTGGCGACTGCTCGGGCTGCCGCGCACCGGGCCGCCGACGTCCTGGACGATCTGGCTCGGCGATCCCGACGACATGGCCCGGCGCGCCCGGCGCGCCGCCGGCAGGTTCCGGCGCCTGAAGCTCAAGCTCGGGGGTCGGGACGGCCTCGACGTCGCCCGGGTCGAGGCGGTCCGCGGGGAGACCGATCGCCCGTTGCAGGTCGACGTGAACGAGTACTGGACGCCCGATGAGGCGCTCGAGGCGCTGCCGCGCCTCGCGGAGCTCGGCGTCGAGTACTGCGAGCAGCCGCTCCCGGCCGGCGACCCCGGTGGGCCGCAGGTCAAGCAGGTCTCGCCGATCCCGATCTACGTGGACGAGGACTGCCACTCGCTCGCCGACGTGGCCGCGTGCGCCGAGCGAGCGCACGGGATCAACATCAAGCTCGCGAAGTCGGGCGGCATTCGCGAGGCCGTTCGGATGGCGCACGCCGCGCGCGCGCTCGGGCTCGGGGTCATGCTCGGTTGCATGCTCGAGTCGGGGCTCGGGATCGCGGCGGGCTGTCAGTTGGCGAGTCTCTGCGATCACGTCGACCTGGACGGCAACCTGCTGCTCGCGGACGACCCCTGGCCGGGCGTCGAGCTGGTCGACGGCGTCCAGGTGCCCGCGGATGCACCGGGGCTGGGGGTCCGTGAAGCGCCTGCTGCTTGCTGAGGGCTCCTCCGCCGACCCCCTGTACGGCAAGACGATGCGGGGCATCCTCCGCTACGCGCCCGAGTCGGTGGTCGCCATCCTCGACTCCACGCGGGCCGGCGCGCTGCACGACGGCTTCCCGATCGTCGGCTCGGTCAACGAGGCGCTCTGCTTCGGTCCCGACACCGCCACGGTGGGCGTCGTCACGCAGGGCGGCTACTTCCCGCCGGCGTGGCTCGAGCTCCTGCGGGCCTGCCTGGGGCAGGGACTCGACGTCGAGAACGGCCTGCACGTCTTCCTGAGCGACGACCCGGCCATGGTCGAGCTCGCCGCGCGGCACGGTGCGAACCTGCGCGACCTCCGCAAGCCGCCGCCCGGCCTGAGCACCGCCACGGGCGAGAACCTGCGAGTCGCGGCGAGGATCGTGCTGACCGTCGGCTCGGACTGCGCGATCGGCAAGATGACGATGGGGCTCGAGCTCGACCGCGAGGCGCGCCGGCGCGGGCTCCGCTCGGCGCTCGTGCCGACCGGCCAGACCGGCATCGCGATCGAGGGCTGGGGGATCTCGGTCGACGCGGTGGTCTCGGACTTCTTGGCGGGAGCCGCGGAGTGGCTCGTCGTCGAGGGTGCGCGGCGAGGCGGCGAGCTGCTCTGGGTGGAGGGCCAGGGCTCCCTCGTGCACCCGCTCTACTCCGGGGTGACCCTCGGCCTCCTGCACGGGAGCGCGCCGCACGCACTCGTGCTCTGCCACGAGATCGGCCGCACGGAGGTCTCCGGCGTGCCCGGCCATACGCTGCCGGGTCTCGTCGAGCTCGTCGACCTGCACGAGCGGATCGCACTGCGGGCGCGCCCCGCGAAGGTCGCCTGCATTGCCCTCAACACGAGCCGGGTCGGCGAGGAGGAGGCTCGCGCGGCGATCGCGGAGGCGGCGGAGGAGACCGGCCTGCAGGCGGACGATCCCGTTCGCTTCGGGACCGGTCGGCTCGTGGACGCCGTGCTGGCACACCTGGAGAGCAGCCCGCTCTAACGTCCTTCGTCCTCGCTGCCGACAGTAGGTCCGGCATGAAGGGCATCCCCGCGGTCCTGGCCTGCGCCTGCGTGGGCCTCACGCTCTCGGTCGCCGCGGCCGGCGGGCTCGGCGTGGGTGTCGCCGACGACTCGGGCAAGTACGACGAGGACGGCGGCGCCTCGTTCTTCGCCCGCATGAACGAGGTGGGCCTGACCGAGAACCGCATCACCATCTACTGGAACGCCGACCGCCCCACCCAGATCGTCGACAAGGGCTTCCTCGACCGTGCATTGCCGCAGGCGGCCGCGCACGGAGTCCGGATCGTCTTCAGCGTGTCAGTGGGCCGCCCCGCCTCGATCACGAGCGACACGACCGCGCCGGCGGCGTTCGTTCGCTTCCTGCAGCTGCTCGCGCGGACGTATCCCGAGGTGAGGGAGTACATCGTCGGCAACGAGCCGAACCAGCCCCGCTTCTGGCAACCGCAGTTCGTCCCGGGTCGGCCCGACCGCTCGGCCGGAGCCGCCTACGAGGCGCTGCTCGCCCGGGCCTACGACGGCCTGAAGGCGGTCGATCCGCAACTCACCGTGGTGGGGCTCGCGCTGGCTCCGCGCGGCAACGACCGTCCGGGCGCCCGAGAGCACGTGTCGACCTCCCCCGTCCGCTTCCTCCACGACATGGGGGTCGCCTACCGGGCGAGCGGACGGAAGCGGCCGCTGATGGACCAGCTCGGCTTCCACGTCTATCCCGCCGTGAACACCGACGCTCCCGCGAAGGGCGACCGCTGGCCGAACGCCGGGCCCTTCGACCTCGACCGCATCAAGCAAACGGTCTGGGACGCGTTCCACGGCACCGCGCAGCCGACCTTCGCGGAAGCCGGGACCGCCCTCGGCGGCTCGCAGCTCACCTTCAAGCTCGACGAGGCCGCCTGGCAAGTGGACACGAGAGGGCTGGACGGCTACCGGGGAGCCGAGAACGTCCCCACGATCAGTCCGGTCGCTCAGGCCGAGTACTACCTCGGTCTGCTGCGCCGCTTCGCGTGCGATCCGTCCGTGTCCGAGCTCCTCTTCTTCCACCTGCTGGACGAGCCCGAGCGGACGGCGTTCCAGAGCGGCTTCTTCGACCGGGCGGGCAACCCCCGCCCGGTACGTGACGCCATCCGCGCCGAGCTCGCTCGGACGGGCGGCAGGTGCTCTGGGCGGGTAGCGCAGTGGCGGCACGAGGCGGGCGTCGTCGGCGCGGCCGCGAGCTTCGGCGCCGACGGGATCCGTCTGCGGGCGGAGGAGGCCGCCGCTTTCTCGGCCGCGCTCTACCGAGTCGACGGGCCGGGGGACAGCCCGTCGAAGCTCCGGCGCTCGCTCGCGTCTGCGCGCGGTCGGGAGGTCTCCCGGTCGAGCGGCACCCTGCGCGCGTATGCGCCGCGGGTCGTCCGCATCGCGCCCGCGAAGCTCGCGCCGGGGTGGTACGCGCCGGGCGTGCGGCTGACCGCGGCGCTCGGGCCGGGACGGACGACCTTCTTCGCGGGAGCGCCCTTCCGCGTGGAGTAACGTGCGGCCGGCCTGACGACGGTCGCCGTCATCTCGGACACACACCTGCCGCGGGGCCGCAGGCGCCTCTCCGACGACTGCGTCAGCCGGCTCGCGGCCGCCGATCTGATCCTGCACGCCGGCGACGTCGCCTCGGCTGCGGCTCTGGCGGAGATCCACGCCCTCGGCCCGCCCGTGCGAGCCGTCCGCGGCAACGCGGACGAGGCGGCGCTCCGGGCTTCACTGCCCCGCGAGCTGATCGTGGAGGTGGGGGAGGTGAGAATCGGGATGACCCACGTCCCGGGACCGCGGGCCGGGCGGGAGCGCCGCCTCTCGACCCGCTTTACGGGCTGCGCGGCGGTGGTCTACGGACACACCCATCTCCCGCAGGTCGAGCTCGTGGACGAGGTCTGGATCGTCAACCCGGGCAGCCCCACCGAGCGCCGCTCCGCATCGTCTCGCGCCATGCTGCTACTCGAGATCGCCGGCGAGAGGATCCAGCCGGAGCTGATCGAGCTGCCTTGACACGAACGTGTGTTCGTTATAGCATGGCGAACAGATGTTCGCTCGTCTCGCACTCGTCGCTCTGCTCGTAGCCCTCGCGTGGGGCGTCGTGGCGCGCTCGTCGAGCGGCGCCTCGCACGAGCGCGCCTACGTGGTGCGGCCAGCCGACACCCTCTGGTCGATCGCGAGCGAGCACTACGGAGGAGACCCGCGCGAAGGTGTCTGGAGGCTGCGCCAGCGGAACGGACTGCGCGACACGATCCTGCGTCCGGGAGAGCGGCTGATCGTGCCGTAACGCAGGCCGGGAAACGCGCTCGTGGCTCCGGCGAGCGGCCGGAGCTCTCTAAGAGCTCATTTCAGAATGAGCACAGGCCGCCGGGCCGCGCTCGGCGGCGCGAGAGCGGCGTCCTCGGTCGCGCCCAGATCGCGGATCTGCGCGCTCCCTACGTCCTTGTCTCGCACTACCGAGCGCACCCCGGTCAGCGTGTCTGATTCTGAAACGAGCTCTCTGACATGGAGCAAAAGGTCAAGGGGCTCAGCTCGAGGATGGGGGTTCCTCTCGGCCTGGAGCAGCGGAGCGTCCGAAGCAGCGACGGTGGATCAGACTGACATTCGCGGGTCGGGACCGCATGACTGGGAACCGTCGGGAGCTGCCTCTGTCTAAGGTCGCGGGTCACCGGCCGGGGCTGGTGCCGCATAGAGCTTTCGAGGGTTCTCCGTGTGGTTGGGCGCATCCGCTGCTCCAGGCCGAGAGGCTTGGATTCTTTCGTTGCTCCTGAGGGGTTGCTTGGTCACGATCGCCCAGACGAAGCCGGCGAGCTCGCGGGCGCAGGCGACGACGATCTTCTGTTGGGGCTTGCCGCGGCCGGCCATTCGCTGCCAGCGTGAGTAGAGCCGCTGCTGGCAGCGCCAGGCGCGCTCGACGTCGCGGGCGTCCTGGCCGCGTTGGCGGCGG
>JBBSIG010000171.1:0-5629 GCA_038232215.1 Gaiellales bacterium
CGCGGATCTCGCGGTGGCGACGAACGCCGGTCAGATCAAGACGGGCGCGCCGTCGAGGACGGATCGGGTCGCGAAGTACAACCAGCTGCTCCGGATCGAGGAGGAGCTCGGGCCGGCGGCCGTGTACCCGGGCTGGGACGCCTTTCCCCGCTCCGGGCGGACCTAGCGCCGGCTCCTCGACTCGCTCAGCCGCGGACGGCGCGCAGGTGGAGGAAGAGCGGCAGGCTCACCGCGGCAGTGTCTCAGGCCGTCGCTACGCTCCGACTCGTGAGCACCGCTGTTGCACGGCGAACGAAGATCGTCGCCACGATCGGCCCGGTCTCCAGCTCGCCCGAGCTGCTCGGGGAGCTCGTCGCCGCCGGGATGGACGGTGCCCGGCTCAACTTCTCGCACGGGACGCAGGACGACCAGGCTCGGCGAGGGGAGCTCGTCCGCGCGGCGCAGGAGCAGGCGGGCCGTCCGCTGGCGCTGATCGCCGACCTCCAGGGGCCGAAGCTGCGGATCGGAGAGCTCGAGCAGCCGGTGCTGCTGCGGCGCGGCGAGGAGTGCCTGCTCTCGACGGACGGCTCCGGCGAGGCCGGCGAGCTCCCGGTTCACCCCGCGGCGATCGGCGAGGTCCTCCGGCCCGGGCACGAGGTGCTGATCGACGACGGCCTCGTCCGCCTCCGGGTCGATCGCGTCGAGCAGGGCCGCGCGCAGTGCACGGTCGTGCACGGGGGAGTCGTGAGCACCCACAAGGGCGTGAACCTCCCGGGCGTCCCGATCCCGATCCCTTCGTTGACCGCCAAGGATCGTGCCGACCTGCGACTCGCGCTCGAGCTCGGCGTCGACTTCGTCGCGCTCTCCTTCGTGCGCTCGGCCGCAGACGTGCGGGAGCTGCGGGAGCTGATCGAGCAGGCCGGCTCGCACGCGCGCGTGATCGCGAAGATCGAGAAGGCGGAGGCCGTGGACGCGCTCCCCGCCATCCTGGCGGAGGCGGACGCCGTCATGGTCGCGCGCGGAGATCTCGGCGTCGAGATCGGGCCCGCGCTCGTGCCCCTGCTGCAGAAGAGGATCATCCTGAGCGCGCTCGAGCGGGGGAAGCCGGTGATCACCGCGACCCAGATGCTGGAGTCGATGCTGCACCAGGCGGAGCCGACGCGAGCGGAGGCGAGCGACGTGGCGAACGCGGTCCTCGACGGCAGCTCCGCGCTGATGCTCTCCGGCGAGACGGCCGTCGGCGAGTTCCCCGTCGAGGCGGTCGGCTACATGGACCGGCTTGCCCGGGCGGTGGAGCCGAGCCTCGGCTACCGGCACCAGCTTCCGGAGGCGAGCGAGGAGCCCACGATCGGCCACGCGATGTCGAACGCCGCCTGCGATCTCGCCGAGGCGATCGGCGCGAAGGCGATGCTCGTACCCACCTTCACCGGCCGTACGGCCTCCGCCGTCGCCCGGCTGCGGCCGAGGCGCCCGATCGCCGGCCTCACGCACCATCGGTACGCGCTGCAGCAGATGGCGCTCGAATGGGGGGTGACGCCCATCGAGATCCCGGAATCGAGCGACGTCGAGGAGCTCTGGAGCCGCTCGCTCGAGGCGGCGCGCGCGTGCGGGATGGTGGCGAGCGGCGACAAGGTCGTGCTGACGGCGGGCACGGCCGTCAATATCCCCGGCTCCACGAACGTCATCAAGGTGGACGTCGCCTGAGACGGGCGAAGGTCCGGCGGCAGGACGGCCGCGACCGCCCACGAAAAGGAGCGGCGGAATGGCGCAACCGGACAGACGGCGACGGGGCCGGCGACCGCCTCGCTCGCAGCTCGTGCTGCGCTGGCTCGCCGTTGCGGGGCTCGTCCTGATCGCGTTCCTCTACTACCGGCCGCTCCGCACGTATCTGGACACGAGAGGGGAGCTCGCCGCGCGCAGCCGGGAGGTGCAGGGCCTCGAGCGGAAGAAGCGCGCGCTCGAGCAGAGGCTCGCGGTCTCGAGGAGCAACGAAGCGCTCGAGCGTGAGGCGCGCAGGCTCGGCTACGTGAAGCCGGGCGAGCAGCTCTTCATCGTCAAGGGCATCGAGAGGTGGCGCCGGGCACGGGCTACGATCCAGCGGGATGGAGGATGACCGCGCGCTCGTCGAGCGGCAGCTCGGCCGGCCGCCGCGGGCCTTTACGCGCGTCTCGGTGCGCTGCCCGTTCGGGCGTCCGGCCGTCACGGAGCAGTCGCCCTACGACGCCTCCGGCGAGCCGTTCCCGACCACGTACTACCTGACCTGTCCGCGGCTCGTGGCGGCCGTCTCGCGCCTGGAGGCGGCCGGAGGCGTCGAGCGTTGGTCCGACGCCGCTGCCGGCGATCCCGCGCTCGCCGCGAGCCGCGCGCTTGCCGACGGGGAGCAGCGCACGCTTCGCCGCCGGCTCGCCGCTGGCTCTCTCGGGCGCGATGGCGGGCGCTCGCTCGAGCTCGGGGTGGGCGGCTCCGGGCGAGTGGGGGGTCTGAAGTGTCTGCACGCGCACGTCGCCTTCGCGCTCGCCCGGCCGCCCTACGAGCTCGGCGAGCGCATCGCCGCCGAGCTCGAGGAGCTGTGGCCGCGCGAGCGCTGCTGCACGGAGCCGCGGTAGCGGGCCGGCCCGCACGCGCCGTCCTCCGGCGCGGCGGCTGCGTGCGTACGATCCGGCCCGTGTCGGCAGCCGTCGCGAGCGCTCGCAGGGAGTGGGAAGAGGGGTATCGCAAGCTCCAGGCTGTGGCGGGCGACCGGCCTGCCTACGAGCGTCTTCTGACCCAGGTCGAGGTCTTGACCGAGGAGCTTCGCCGTCGGGTCGGGCAGACGTTCACGCTCGCGGAGCTCGCCCACGCCTATGCCGGGGCCGAGCGCTGGAGTCGTGAGGCGGTGTCCGAGCGTGCGGCCTCGCCGGGCTGGCACCGGACGCTCGCGGTCGTCGAGGACTCGGCCTTCCACCTGTACCAGCGCGGGGCGCTCGACTACCAGCCTTGACGCTGCACCCCTCGCCGGGAGGCTGGGTCCGAGACCCGCCTCGCCGTCGCCGGCGGCGGGGTCGTACCTGGACGCGGCGCCTCGCGATCGTCCTGCCGCTGCTCGCGGCCTCCTTTGCTCTCGGCCTCGCGCTCGGCGACGCCCTGGACGACAACCCCCGGCCCGGGCCCGTTCGAACTCGAACGGCCACCCTGAAGCCGCGGTTGATCGCGCCCGAGCGCGAGACGGTCACCGTCACGGTCGCGGCTACGGCGGGCCCGTGAGGCGGGCAGTGCCCGGGGCGGATCGGTCGGTCGGGGACGGTGGCCTCCGCCAGCAGGCCATGGGCTCGGCGAGAAGAGCGCCGCTGACCTGATCCCGCTCGACCGGCATCTGGAAAGGGTCGTCGTGCTGCACCGCGTGGGCTGGCTCGACTGGCTCTTCGTCGGCCTCTCGCGGATCGGCACGCTCGGGGTCGTCTGGGTGGCGATCGCCCTCCTGGCCACGATCGCGTGGCGCAGGCCGACGCTGTTCCCGCTCGCCGTCGCCGCGGTCGCGACCGCCGATCTCACGGCGTATGGCCTCAAGCGGCTCGTGCCGGTCGATCGCCCGGCCGTGCGGTACGCCGAGCCCCCGGCTCTCGTCCGCGTCCCACTCGACCACTCCTTTCCCTCGGGGCACGCGGCCACGAGCTTCGCGTGCGCCGTCCTGCTCGCGGCCGGGGCGAGGCGGTGGGTCGTCGTCGCGCTCTACGGGCTCGCTGCCGCGATCGCGTTCTCGCGCGTCTACGTGGGCGTGCACTACCCGATCGACGTGCTCGGCGGCGCGCTGCTCGGCGTCGCCGTCGCTACAGCTCTTCGCTGGCTCGCGCGAGCCCGGCGACGATCACGGCCAGCGCGGACACCAGGCTGATCCAGATCCCGACTCCACGCCCGCTCGCGGGCAGGAACTCGTCAGGGATCGAGATGAGCCGCAACAGGATGAAGATGGTGGCGAGCGAGCCGAGCGCGATCACGACCAGGCTCTCGGGAACCGTGGCGGGAAGCTCGATCCCGGCCTCGCGGAACGCGACGAGGGCCAGCACCGCCAGACCGATGAAGAACACGAGCTTGCCGAGCGCGCCCGTGTGCCAGCCGATCACGCTGAACGTCAGTCCGTCTCCCGAGCCCGCGTACCAGCCGGTGAAGCTCGAGAGCGAGAGGATGAGGCCCGAGAGCCAGGTGAGGCGCTCGGCGAGAGCCCAGACGCCTCCGCCCTCCTGGCCGAGGGCTCGTCCCGGCTCGGACCCTCGGGGGGCAGGCCCACTCGGGGGTGGGGATTGCTCCGGCGTCTGCACGCGCGTAGTATCGGCCATCGACGCGTATCGCGTCACAGCGCTCGTCGACCAAGGGAGTCGAGATGCTGGAGGAGGATCGTCTGGCCGCCACCGGGACGACACCCGCCTCGTTGGAGGAGGCAGTGCAGCCGTGGACGAGCGGCCGGGCCGCCAAGGGCGAGTTCCACTGCTCGAGCTGCCGGTACGGAGTGACCGTGCACACGGTGCTGCCCGTGTGCCCGATGTGCAGGGGGCGCGTGTGGGTGCAGACCGCGTGGAGTCCCCTCGGGCGCGCGATCGCCTCGAGCAGGCATCCGAGCCTGTAGCCGAGCGGGCTCGGAGGGCGCTACAGCCCGAATAGCTCCTGGATCTGGCGCCAGACGGTGAACGTCAGGAAGACGGACAGCGCGGCGAGCACGAGGAGGACGAGCAGGAACCGGAGTCGCGCGAGCCTGCTCGCTCGGGTACGTCGGAGCCGCTCCTCGCGTCTGGCCCGGTGGAGCCGGTAGGCTCGATCGACGGCGTAGGGATCGATCGGCGGAGAGTCCTCGATCCTGCGGGCGGGTTGAGTCACCCGGGAAGTGTAGACCCCCCGCTGGGGTCGAATCCGCCTGCATCGGGCTCGGAGGCCGGGTTCGGCGATACTGACTGCGTCCGCGATGGTGGTCGAGCGCCCTCAGCCGAGCCGCGAGCGCACCGAGAATACTGCGGGGAGCCCGGGGATGGCTCTCGCCGCGCTCGCCGAGGCCGGGAGTGCTCTCGACCGCGGTGACGTACCGCAGGAGGTGCTCGACGCGATCGCGCGCGCGGCGGCGCTGGCGGCGGCGGCAGACGTCGTCGTCGTGCGAGTCGTGGAAAGGCGCGAGGCGCTGCTGGTAGCCCGGGCCGTCCACGCTCCGTCCGCGGCGCTCGCCGCCGAGCTCGTCGGCACGCGGTTTCCGCTCGCGGAGCTCCCGCAGCAGGAGGTGACGCGTCTCGGCGACCTGCCGGCCGAGTGCCGGCGCGCGGCCGAGCGTGCCGCCGCGCGGACGGCGCTTCAGATTCCGTTCGCCGGGCCCGAGACTCCGCTCGGCAGTCTCGAGCTCTACCGGGAGGCGGCGACCTTCTCCCGGGAGGAGCGAGCAGCCGCGCATGTCGCGGCGACACTGCTCGGAGCCACCGTCCGTTTCCTGGACCACGGCGACGAGGCCGCCGACGGGGAGGCCGACGGGCTCGAGCTCGCGGGCGAGGCGCTCGCGGCCGCCTACGACGTCGATCGAGTCGGCGCGCAGATCGCCCGCCTCGCCGCCCGGTCGGCCGGCGCTCGCGGAGCGCGCCTGTGGCGGGGCGGCGAGACCCTCTCCTGCGTGGCGGCGTTCGGCACCGTGGCCGCACCC
>JBBSIG010000172.1:0-5609 GCA_038232215.1 Gaiellales bacterium
CGAGGCGTGGAGCGCGATCCACCTCGAGGACACGCTCGGGGCAGGCGCCGCCGTCGGCGGGCTCGGGCCCGGGCTCTTCGCGGCCGCGATGGTCACCGGACGGCTGCTCGCCCAGGTCGGGGGCGGGCGTTTCGGCGACGGACGTCTGCTCACCGCCGCGGGTCTGGTCGCGTGCGCGGGCATGGTGACGGCCGCCGCCGCCCCGGGCGCCGCGGTCGCGCTCGCCGGCTTCGCGCTCGCCGGCCTCGGCGTCTCGGTCGCGGCGCCGACCCTCCTCGGACTCGCCGGACGCACGGCCGGGCCGGCCGAGCGGGCCTCCGCGATCGCCTCGGTCACCACCCTCGGCTACCTCGGCTTCCTCGTCTCGCCGCCGCTCGTCGGCCTCGGCTCGGACCTCGTCGGCCTGCGTGCCGCGCTGCTCCTGCTCGCCGCGTGCGGCCTCCTGCTCGCGGCCGGCGCCGCACGGACGGTGGGCCGGCTCGACGACGGGAGCGAGGGCTAGGTCCTACAGAGCGGGAAGGACGGGTCTGGACCCCTTTCCGCGGCGCTCGAATCGGTCGTTACGCGGAGCGGAGGAGCTGGTGGACGCGCTGGTGGGAGAGCTCGAGCACCTCGGCCGCGTCGCGGCGCGAGAGCCCGGATTCGACGAGCGCGCGCGCCGCCTCGCGGGTCGCGGCGGCCGCCTCGGCCTCCGCGCCTCGCGCCCGCTCACGTCGCCGTCGTGCGGTGTCGGCGGCGCGGCGCGCTCGTGCGGGCAGCTTCACCTGCAGCTCGACGGTGATGCTCTCCTGGTCGACGTGCGGGTCCGGGTTGCCGGCGTCGAGCAGGCCGACTTCGAGCCAGAGCGCGATCGCGTCCTGGAGGTAGCGGCGCAGGCTGGCAAGCGTGCGTGCGTGCGTGTGCACGCCGCGCAGGGCAGGCACGCTGGCGATCCAGTTGCCGGCATCGTCGCGCTCGACTTCGGCGGTGTAGTTGGTTTCGTTCACTGTCGTAGCCATCGCTCTCCTAGGCAGGGCTGTAGGTCGCGTTCGATCGCTCGGAGCGTCCCGCGCGGGATCTCGCCGCTGTGGACCGGGATCACGGTCTGGCAGCGTCCGCACCGGACGATCACGTGTGAGCCGCTCTGGCGCACCTCCTCGCAGCCGAGGCGACGCACTCGCCGCCTGAGTTCCCGAACGCGCACAAGTATAGTCTAATCCGCTAGGCAGACACCTGCCTATCTAACTAGACAGTACGGGTCGGTGTCGACGACGACCCATCGGCCCACGCCCGCCTGACGGGGGCGGCCAGGGTCCCGCCTACCGCCCGGCGTCCCGTGAGAACCGACCCCGGGCGAGCCTCGACACTCGTCTCGAGCCAGCGCGCGAAGAGCGCCCGGGCCCGCTCCTCCATCGCGGGGCGCGCGTCGTCGAACCGTCCCAGCAGGCGCTCGAGCGCACCGGGCCCGTGCGTCCTCTCGAGCGCCTCGGCGTAGGCGGGAACGCGCGCCCACTCCTCCGCCATGCCGGCCGAGACCTCGAGGTGGAACTGGACGCCGTAGGCGGAGCTGACCCGGAAGGCCTGGTTCGGATAGGCGTCGGAGCGGGCGAGGAGCGTGGCTCCCTCCGGGAGCTCGAACGTGTCGCCGTGCCACTGGAGCGTCTCGAGCTCCGGCGGCAACCCGGAGAAGACGGGGTCGGCCCGCCCGTCGTTGGTCAGGAAGACGGGGAGCACGCCGACCTCGGGCTGCTCCCCCGCGTAGACCCGCGCGCCGAGGGAGGCGGCGAGCAGCTGGGCCCCGAGACAGGCGCCGAAGAAGGGGACACCCGCCGCGAGCGCAGAGCGAATGGTCGCTTTCTCGTCGAGGAGCCAGGGAAGCTCGGCCTCGTCGTTGACGCTCATCGGACCGCCCATGGCGACGATCAGGTCGTACCGGCGCCAGTCGGGGAGACGCTCTCCCTCGTCGACCTCGATCCGGTCGATCTTCACGCCTCGGTCGCGCAGGACGTCCTCGTACGCGCCGGGGGGCTCGCAGGCGATGTGCTGCAGAACGAGGCAGCGCACGGCTCGAGTCTCGCACACCGCGGTGGCGTGGCTCGGGGCTCTCTCGCTGACCGCGACTAGAGCAGGCCCTTACAGTTTCATGACATGTCCAGTACGGGGCCATGACGTCTGGAACACACACTGTAGCGATGAGGCGCCTCAGGCTCGCTGTCGCAGGAATCGCGGCTCTGCTGGCGCTCAACGCCGCGCTCTTCCTCGTGCAGCCTGGGCTCGCCCTGCCGGGCTCGCTCGGCGCCTACTTCTTCGGCTCGCACCTCGTTCGGGCGGAGGTGCTGCTCAAGGAGGACGGCGTGGTGCACGACTACCGGATCGACAGCGGTCGCGTGCAGGCGGCGGGCGCCGGCTCGATCACGCTCCTCGAGCGCGACCGCTCGCTCGTGACGCTCCGCGTGGCTCCGACGGCGGAGATCCAGCTCAACGGCCGGCCGGCCGGGCTGCAAGCCTTGAGACGGGGAATGCGCGCGCTGACGATCAGGGAGGACGACGGCCCGGCGACGACGATACGGGTGACCGGACGGTGAGCTCGACGCTGCCGACGGAGATCGGCCCGGCCGCGAGCGACGGGGCGCGGAGCCTACCGCTCCTGCTCGTCGAGGACGAGCACTCGATCGGCAGGCTCGTGACCGCGTACCTCGAGCGAGACGGCTACCGGGTGCTCTGGGCCCGCTCGGGCGAGGAGGCGCTGCTGGAGCTCGCCCACCGGGTCGTGCGGATGGTCGTGCTCGACGTCGGCCTGCCGGGCATCGACGGCTTCGACGTCTGCCGCAGGATCCGCGCTCGCTCGACCGTCCCGGTGCTCATGCTGACCGCGAGGGACGAGGAGGCCGATCGCGTCGCCGGACTCGAGGTCGGCGCCGACGACTACGTCGCGAAGCCGTTCTCGCCGCGCGAGCTCGCGGCGCGGATCAAGGCCGTGCTACGCCGCTCGGAGCGGCAGGCGCCCGAGCAGACGCTGACGCTCGGCGACGTCGCGCTCCAGCGCGGCGCCCGCGAGGTGAAGGTCGCGGAGCGGCCCGTCGAGCTGACCGCGAAGGAGTTCGACCTGCTCGCCTTCCTGATGGAGCACCCCGGCCTCGTCCTCTCCCGCGAGCAGCTGCTGGAGAACGTCTGGGAGCTCTCCTACCTCGGCGGGACGCGCACCGTCGACGTCCACGTGGCGCAGCTCAGGCGGAAGCTCGAGCGCCCCGACCTGATCCGGACGGTGCGGGGGGCCGGCTACAAGGCCGTGCGGCAGTGAGCGCGCGCGGACGCCGCTCGCTCCGCACGCACCTGCTCGCCTCGATCGGGGCGATCGTCGTCCTCTCGGCCGTCCTCACGATCGCCGTGGGGGCGGTGCTGACACGACGCGAGGTGGAGCGGGCCACCCTCAGCGACGTCAGCCACCAGGCCGACCTGCTCGCCGCGCAGGCCCGCGGCGACGTCGCCGGAGTCCTGCACGCCCCGAGGCTGAAGCCCTTCCTCGCGCTCCAGAGCGAGCGCCTGGAGACGCCGCCGCTCGATCGGCCCTCGCCCTACCTGTCCGACGAGGCGCTGCAGAGCCTGCGCTCGCGAGGCGAGGCGCACGGGACCGTCCGGATCGACGGCGAGTCCTACGTCTTCGCCGCCCGCCCCGTCGCGCCGAGGGCGTTCGTCCTCCTGCGCCCCGAGCGGCTGAGCGCCACGGCCTCGCGACCGTACATCGAGGGACTGCTCCTGGCCGGCCTCGTCGGAGTCGCGCTCGCCGTGGCCGCGGCGTTCCTGCTCGCGCGCGCGATCGCGCGGCCGGTACACCGGGTCGCGGAGGCGAGCCGCAGCCTCGCCGCGGCCCGCTCGCCGGAGCCGGTTCCCGTCGAAGGCGCCTCGGAGCTCGCCTCGCTCGCCGTCTCCTTCAACAACATGGCCGTCCAGCTCGAGCGGGCGCGCGCCGCCGAGCGCTCGTTCCTGCTCTCCGTCAGCCACGAGCTCAAGACCCCGCTGACGGCGATCCGCGGCTACGGGGAGGGACTCGCCGAGGGCGCCGTGCCGGCCGGCGAGGCGGCCGAGACGATCGCGCTCGAGGCCAGGCGGCTCGAGCGGCTGGTGCAGGACCTGCTCGACCTCGCCCGCATGAACAAGAGCGAGTTCAGCGTGCACAGCGAGCCGATCGACCTCGCCGCCGCGGCGCGGGACACGGTCCGACGCTACGAGGCGCAGGCGCGAGACTTCCAGGTCTCGCTCGAGGTGGAGGCGCCCGACCCGGCGCCCGCGCTCGGCGACGCCGATCGCATCCTCCAGGTCGTCTCCAACCTCGTCGAGAACGCCCTGCGGCTCACTCCGCGCGGGGGCACGGTGCGCGTCGTGGCCGCCGCCTGCACGCTGACGGTCGAGGACACGGGGCCGGGCCTGGAGCCCGAAGAGCTGCCGCGTGCCTTCGAGCGCTTCTTCCTCCACTCCCGCTACGGCCGCGAGCGGCCGGTCGGCACCGGGCTCGGGCTCGCGATCGTCAAGGAGCTGGTCGAGGGCATGCACGGCAGCGTCGAGGCCGCCAGCGAGCCGGGCCGATCGACTCGCTTCGTCGTCCGGCTACCCGCCGTGCCGCCCGCAGAGATCGAGGCGGCGGGCAAGCTCCTCGCTCGCGCGTAGCGTTTTACGGGCGCCTTACCTCGGGCGCACGTGCGCGTGACGTAGCCCCTCGATGATGGCCTCGACAGCTATTCGGAGGTGGCAGGCATGACGCGCAAGCCCATCGTCCCGGCTCTCCTCGCGACGCTGGCCCTCGCCCTCGTGAGCGGGGTCTCGGCGGCGGCGAGCAAGAGCATCAAGGGCACGCCCGGGAACGACACGATCGTCGGAACGCTGGCGGCGGATCGCATCGCCGGACTCGCCGGCGACGACACGATCGCGGCGCTCGACGGCGCTGACACGATCTACGGCGGCGACGGCGCGGACAAGATCGACGGCGGCGACGGCGCCGACCTGATTCGCGGCCAGGACGGTCCGGACGTGCTGAACGGCAACGACGGGAACGACGTCGTGGGCGGCGGCCACGGAGCCGATCGGGTCGACGGCGGCTCGGGAGACGACACCCTGTACGGCGGCCCCGGCTCGGACGTTCTCATGGGCGGGCCCGGGAACGACAAGCTGTACGCGCTCGCGAACGACAACGATCCCGACACGCTCGACTGCGGCGAGGGCGACGACACGGCGTTCCTGAACCTGAAGAAGGAGCACAAGTACACGGTCGTCAATTGCGAGCACGTCTTCTCGATCGTGCCGACGCCCGCGCAGGCGGCGGAGGAGGGCAAGTCGTAAGGGAAGCGGTCTGGCACTTCCCCCGACCTGCACGGCGAAGCCCGCCCGCCCGGCGGGCTTCGCCGTGCTAAGGCCGTGGTCGCGCCCCGGTTCGTCTCCCGATCGCAACCACCTTTGCCCACGGAGTGCCGAGCGGGGCAGCGAACCTGTGAGCCATGACGAAGCTCAGCCCGCTGCTTTGCGAGCTGCACGCGCACACGACCTGGAGCGACGGCGCCCTGACGCCCAGGGAGCTCGTCGATCTCTACGGGCAGAGCGGCTTCGACGTCCTCGCCGTCACCGATCACACGGTTCGC
>JBBSIG010000173.1:0-5569 GCA_038232215.1 Gaiellales bacterium
CCGCTGTCCGGCCGTTGCCGCGTCGAGGCCGAGGGCGAGACCTGGGAGCTCGGCGGCCGCGCGCACGTCTTCGCCGGTCTGCCCTCGGCGCTGTACTTGCCGCGCGATACCGCCTACCGCGTCGAGACCGAGGGCGAGGTCGCCGTCTGCGGCGCGCGCTGCGAGACGCGCCGCGAGCCCGTGCTCGTGCGACCGGAGGAGGTCGAGGTGGAGGTACGCGGAGCGGGCAACGCGACCCGGCAGATCAACCACGTCGTGAAGCCGGAGTTCCCCGCCGAGCGGCTGCTCGTCGTGGAGGTGCTCACACCGGCCGGAAACTGGTCGAGCTACCCCCCGCACAAGCACGACGAGGACCGCGCACCCGACGAGGTCGTGCTCGAGGAGACCTACTACTTCCGCACGCGCGCGCCGGAGGCGTTCGCGGTGCAACGGCTCTACAGCCCGCGCCACGGGCTCGACGTCACCGAGACCGTGCGCGACGGCGACCTGATGCTCGTTCCCCACGGGTACCACACCACCGCGGCCGCGCACGGCTACGACCTCTACTACCTGAACGCGCTCGCGGGCGACACGCGCTCGATGGCCTCGGCCGACGATCCCGCCCTGCACTGGATCCGCGACGCGTGGACACGCCTGGAGCCCGACCCGCGCGTGCCGCTCGTACGGTGACGTCGGTGGCCAACGCTCCGGTCAGCTACGGCGCGTTCGAGCTGACAGAGGGTCTGCCGGGCGTGCCCGGGCCCGAGCGCGTCCTGGACGCGATCGCCGCCGCGGGGTACGAGGGCACCGAGCTCGGCCCGCCCGGCTATCTCGGCGACCGGGAGACGTTGCGCGAGCGGCTCGGGCGCCGAGGGCTCCGGCTCGCCGGCGCCTTCGTCGAGCTCCGCTTCGGCGACGGAGACCTGGCGCCGCTCGAGAGCACGCTCGACCTGCTCAAGGGGCTCGAGGCGCAACCCATCCTCTGCGACCGGGGTCCGCGCGATGGGAAGGTCGACCTCGAGGGGGTCGTGCGGGCGGTGGAGCTCTCGCGCGCGCGCGGCTTCGAGCCGAGCTTCCACCATCACATGGGAACGCGCGTGCAGACGCCGGCGGAGATCGAGCGGCTGCTGGAGGGGACCGACGTCGCGCTTCTGCTCGACAGCGGCCACCTCACCGCCGCGGGCGGCGACGCCGTGCAGGCGGCGCGCGTCTGGCGCGAGCGCGTGGCTCATGTGCACGTGAAGGACGTCCGGCTCGACGCGCTCGCGGCGGCGCCGACGTGGGACGCCGCGTGGCGGTCGGGAGCGTTCTGCGAGCTCGGGGCGGGAGACGTCGACCTGGAGGGGTTCTTCGAGCAGCTCCGCGGCTACTCGGGCTGGATCGTGGTCGAGCAGGACTGGTTTCCCTCGCCGGACGACGGCCTGGAGGCGCAGATCGAGGCGCAGGCGCGGAACCGGCGCTGGCTGGCCGAGCACGCGGGCCTCTGAGGCGCCTTCGCGGGGGCCCCAGCCGCCGGAACGGCGCGCGGTGCCCCGACGACGCCCCTAAGCTCGTACGAGCATGGTTCCGCTACGCCGGAATCGCGATTTCGTGCTGCTCGAGCTCGGGCGGCTGCTCTCGACCGCCGGCACGCAGTCGACGGCGATCGCGTATCCGCTGCTGGTGCTGGCGGCCACGCACTCGCCCGCGAAAGCCGGCCTCGTGGGGTTCGCGCGGCTCGTCCCCTACGCGCTCTTCGGCCTGCTCGCCGGGGTCGCGGCCGACCGCTGGGATCGCAGGCGCCTGCTGATCGCGGCCGACGGCGTTCGGGCGCTCGCGGTGGGCGCCCTGGTCGCGGCGATCCTGCTCGACCGGCTCGCCTACTGGCAGGTCCCGCTCGTCGCGCTCGTGGAAGGGACGGGAGCGACCTTCTTCGGCGCCGCCCAGGCAGGCGCGCTGCGCGCTGTGGTCCCTCTGACCCAGCTGCCCGCAGCCGTTGGCGCCCAGGAGGCTCGGGCGGCGACGGTGAGGCTCGCGGGCCCACCCCTCGGCGGCGTGCTGTTCGGGCTCGGCCGGGCCGTACCGTTCCTCGTGGACGCGATCTCCTACGCCTTCTCGATCCTCTCGCTCGTCGCGATGCGAACGCCGTTCCAGGAGCAGCGAGAGATCGATACGTCGCGCGTTCGCTCGCGAATCGCCGAAGGCTTCCGCTTCCTGTGGCGCAGGCCCTTCCTGCGCACCTGCGCGTTCCTGTACGGGCTCGGCAACTTCGCGCTCCCGGGCGTCCTCTTCGTGATCGTCGTCGCCGGGCGACGTCAGGGTCTGTCGAGCACGCAGATCGGGCTGCTGCTCGCTGCGTTCGGCGCTTCCACCCTGGTCGGCTCCCTGGTCTCGCCGCTCTTCCGCAGGGCGTTCTCGATGCGCACGATCATCCTCCTCGAGCTCTGGACCGGGCTCGGAACCGCCGTCTTCCTCGTCTGGCCGAACGTCTACGTCCTGACCGCGGCGATCTTGCCGCAGGCGCTCACGCTGCCGGTCACGGACTCCGTCGTGGTCGGCTACCGCGTCGCCGTGACCCCAGACGAGCTGCTCGGGCGCGTCGAGAGCGTCAGGAGCACCATCTCGCTCCTCGTCGCCCCCCTCGGCCCGCTCGTGGCCGGGCTGCTCCTGAGCTGGGTGTCGGTGCGCTCGACGATCGCCTTCTTCACCGCGTGCGGCGTTGCGCTGGCGCTGTGGGGGACGCTCAGCCCGTCCATCCGGAACGCTCCGAGCATCGACGAACTCGACGAGCTCCCTCCGCGCGGAGCTTCGCCGGCGCCCGTCCGCTGACGGCGCCGGGCCGGGCACCGCTCGACGTGCGAGCATGCACGGGTGGTCGGGCCCTCGCAGATTGAGCAGGCGTTTGCCCGCGTTCGCGAGCTCTGCCTCGCGTTGCCCGAGACGAGCGAGCGCCAGAGCCACGGCGCGCCGACCTTCTTCGTCCGCGGCAAGCGCGCGTTCCTGATGGTGCTGACGAACCACCACGGCGACGGTCGCTTCGCCGTCTGGTGCGCCGCCGCCGAGGGCATGCAGGGCGTGCTCGTGCGGGCGGACCCCGAGCGCTTCTTCGTGCCGCCCTACGTCGGGCACCGTGGTTGGCTCGGCGTCCGGCTCGACCGCGGGCTCGACTGGGACGAGCTCGCCGGGATCGCCGAGGACGCGTATGCAGAGGTGGCGCCGGCCCGGCTGGTCGAGGCGGCGCGCCTCGCCGGCGGCGCGCCGCTGGCTTCTGAGCCTCCTGTGCGATAGCGTTCGCGCCGTGAGCTGGCTCGACGACCTGAAGGCGCGCTGGCTGTCGGGTAGGAACCGCACCCCGGCTGCGACCCCGGACGACGAGCGCGAGGACCGGGGCCTCTCCTCGCCCGACGAGGAGGCTCAGTTCTCCACGCTCACCGAGAGCGAGCGCGAGGACGTGCTCGACCGCACCGAGCCGCCGCCGCCGGCGGTCTGATCTCGCCCGACTGAGTTTCACTCGACCGGCGCTCATGCCGGAGGGTGTCCGTGCCGATCGATCGGCCATGATCCGCGACCGGCCGCTGCCGATCCTCGCCGTGCTCGCCGTGGCGGCCGCCGTTCCGGCGGCGGCTCTCGCCGCCGTCGACGGTGTGATGGTGATGTTTCCTCCGAGCGTGCACTTCGTCGGCGTTGGAGTGAGCGCGCTCGCGGCGACGATCGCGGCGCTCGCGCTCACGCTGGTGGGCGCACGTCGCGACGACACGCGGACGGTGCTCGTCGGCACGGCCTTCTCGTCCATGGCCGCACTCCTCGCGGTCCACGGATTCGCCACGCCGGGCATCCTCGTCGGCCAGAACGGCCTCGTCGCCTTCACGGGCGGGGCGACGGTCCCGGTCGGCGGAGCGGTGCTGATGCTCTCGACGCTTCCCGCCCTGCGCAGACGCTCGAGTGTTCGCGGGCTGCTCGTTCTGCAGGTTCTCCTCCTGACTGTGATCGCCGCGACGAGCGCCGCCGGAATGCTCTTTCCCGGCCTCGTGCCGGCCGTTCCCGCGCCGAACGGCCGCGCCGCTCTCACCCTGCTCGCGGCCGGCCTGGCGATGTTCGGACTGCTCGCGGTTCGCGCGACGAAGACCTTCGCGCTCACCCGGAGGCTCGGCGACCTCGCGGTCGTCGTCGGGATCGTGTGGCTGGCTGCGTCGCTGGCCGCCGAGCTGACGCTCAGCTTCTGGGATCTCGGCTGGTGGCTCGGGCACGGGCTCGAGCTGCTCGGACTCGGGCTCGTCGGCGGCTCAGTCGCCCTCGATCTGCACCGGGGAGCGCAGTCCCGTCCGCTCGCGGGTGACTTCGCGGCCGTCGAGCTCGTGGCGGCCGAGCACGCGTTTCTCGGCTCGCACGTGCGAGCGCTCACGGTTCGCCTGGCGGAGAAGGACGAGTACACGGAGGGGCACACCCGGCGTGTCGCCCTGCGCGCGGTTCAGGTGGGCGAGAGACTCGGTCTCCCGCCGCACCGGCTGCGCGAGCTCGCGATCGGGGGTCTCGTCCACGACATCGGCAAGCTCTCCGTCCCCGACGAGATCCTGAAGAAGCCCGCGTCGCTCTCCGACGAGGAGTACGAGGTCGTGCGCCGACACCCCGAGTGGGGGAACGCGCTGCTCGGCGAGCTCGGCGGGTTCTCGAGCATCGTGCAGGAGCTGGTCCTGCACCATCACGAGCGGCTTGACGGAACCGGGTATCCGCACGGCCTCACGGCCGCGGAGCTCGAGCTCGAGACGCGGATCCTGGCCGTTTGCGACGTCTACGACGCGCTCATCTCCGCGCGCGTCTACCGTGACGCCTGGTCGCAGGAGCGGGCGATGGCATTGCTGAGCGAGGAGTCGGACTCGTCGTTCGACGCTCGCTGGGTGGAGGCGCTCGAGTCCGTGCTCGCCGAAGAGCGCGAGCCGCTCGCGGTCGCCGTCTAGAGTCAAGGCCGCATGATCGCGACGCCGACGCTCGAGGATCGTCTCTCGCGCCACGGGCAGGCGCATCTGCTGAGCGGGATCGAGGAGCTCGACCCGGCGACGCGCGAGGGCTTCCTGGCCCGGCTCGCGGCGGTCGACTGGGAGGAGCTCGGCCGGCCGGCGGAGCCGCCGCCGACGGAGAACGTCGAGCCGAGCCGGGTGGTGACCCTCGCGGAGCGGCGGGAGCGGGCCTCCGAGCTCGCGGGCCCCGGCGAGCAGGCCTACCGCGCCGGAGCCGTCGCCGTCCTCATGGTGGCGGGCGGTCAGGGCACTCGGCTCGGGTTCCCCGGCCCCAAGGGCTGCTTCCCGATCGGCCCGCTCTCCGGCAGGACCATCTACCAGCTCCAGGCGGAGAAGGTGCTCGGCCTGTCGCGCCGGCTCGGCCGCCCCGTGCCGTTCCTGGTCATGACGAGCCCGGCGACCGACGCGGAGACGCGAGCGTTTTTCGCCGCGCACGATCGCTTCGGACTCGCGCCCGACCAGCTTCGCCTCTTCGTCCAGGGAACGGTGCCGAGCGTGGACACAGAGGGCCGCGCGCTGCTCGCCGCGCCGGGTGAGCTGCTCGAGAGCCCCGACGGGCACGGCGGCGCGTTCACGGCGCTCGTCGCGAGCGGCGA
>JBBSIG010000174.1:0-5546 GCA_038232215.1 Gaiellales bacterium
CTCGCCGACCGCCTCATGCTCGACGCGGCCGTCGTCCTGCTCTGGCTCGGCGGCAGGCTGCCGTGGCCGGCGCTCGCCGTCGTGCTCGCGCGTGACACGCTCCTCCTCGCCGGGTACAAGGTCGTCGTGCCCCGTGGCTACGAGCTCTCGGTCAGCACCCTCGGCAAGGTCTCCACCTGGCTGCTGTACGCGTCGCTCGGATTCGTCCTCGCGACCCGTGAGGGGACGTCGTGGCCCCTGTGGCTCTTCTGGGCGGGCCTGGCGCTCGCAGTCCTCGCGGCGGCCCTCTACGTCCGCGCGGCCGTGCGGGAGGTGCGGGCATGAGAGCGGTCGTGATGGCGGGCGGCGAGGGCACGCGCCTGCGGCCGCTGACCTCGAACCAGCCCAAGCCGATGGTTCCGATCGTGGGCAAGCCCTGCATGGAGCACATCCTCGAGCTCCTGCGCGAGCACGGGCTGACGGACGTCACGGTCACCCTCGCCTTCATGCCGCAGGCGATCCGCAGCTACTTCGGCACGGGCGAGGCGCTCGGCATGAACATCGAGTACTCGGTCGAGCAGTCCCCGCTCGGCACGGCGGGCTCGGTGCGGCTCGGCAGCGAGAAGCTCGACGACACCTTTCTCGTCATCTCGGGAGACGCCCTCTGCGACATCGACCTCACGAAGCTCGTCGAGGCGCATCGCGAGAAGCAGGCGGCAGTCACGATCGGGCTCAAGGCAGTCGACAACCCGCTCGAGTTCGGCATCGTCGTCACGGACCGAGAGGGGCGAGTCGAGCGCTTCCTCGAGAAGCCCTCCTGGGGTCAGGTGTTCTCGGACACGATCAACACGGGCATCTACGTGCTCGAGCCGGAGGTGCTGCGGCACATCCCGACGGACCGGCCCTACGACTTCTCGAAGGAGCTCTTCCCGCTGCTCCTGGAGATGGGGCGCCCCATCTACGGGCACGTGTGCGACGGCTACTGGCAGGACATCGGCAACCTCGACCAGTATCGCCAGGCGAACTTCGACGCGCTCGACGAGCGCGTGCGGCTCAACATCCCGGGCGTGCGCCTGCGCGGGAACGTCTGGCTCGGGGAGGGCGTCGAGATCGACGATCTCGAGCAGGTGGAGGGCCCCGCCTTCGTCGGGAACGACTGCCGGCTCGCTCAGGACGCGACCGTCGGGGCGTACTCCGTGCTCGCGCGCAGCGTGACGCTCCGCGAGCGCGCCCGCGCCTCCCGCTCGGTGATCGACGCCTCGACCTACATCGGGCGGAACGCCCTCGTCGAGGGCGCGATCATCGGCCGCTCGTGCGACATCCGCGGTCACGTCCGCATCCACGAGGGCGTCGCAGTCGGCGATGAGGTCTCGATCGGCGCGGAGAGCGTCGTCATGCCCGGCGTTCGGATCTATCCCTACAAGGAGGTCGAGACGGGCTCGGTCATCCACGAGAGCCTGATCTGGGAGTCTCGCGCATCGTCGCGGCTGTTCGCGAACGACGGGGTCTCCGGGCTCGTGAACGTCGACCTCACCCCGGACGTCGCCGTGCGGATCGCCGCGGCACTCGGCACGGCGCGGAAGCGCGGCAGTCGCGTAGTCGTCAGCCGCGAGGCGCCCGACGTCTGCCGGGTGGTCAAGGTCGCGATGATCTCGGGGCTCAATGCCGCCGGGGTCGACGTGGCCGACCTGCGGATCATGACCTCGGCCGTAGCCCGCCATCTCCTGAAGACGCACGGGTACGACGCCGGCTTTCACGTCGGGCGCTCCCCCGGCGATCCCGAGACGGTCGAGATCCGCTTCTTCGAGCAGCCGGGGATCCAGATGTCGCCGCGGATGCAGAAGGAGATCGAGAAGAACTTCGCCCGCGGCGAGCTCCGGCGCGTCACCGCGGCCGACATCGGGGCGCTCGGCTACCCGTCGCGCGTGCGCGAGAGCTACGCGCAGGATCTGCTCGCGAGCGTCGACGTGGAGGCGATTCGCGCGCGCGGGTTCCGGATCGTGGTCGACTACGGCTACTCGGCCGCCTCGTTCGTGCTTCCGCTAGTGCTCGGCCCGCTCGGCGTCGAGGCCGTGTCCGCGCACGGCTTCTCGACGGCGCGGGACCGGGGAGAGTTGAGCGTGCTCGGCGAGTCGATGGGACAGGCGAAGCGCCTCGTCGGGCCCGTCGGAGCCGACCTCGGGGTCGTCTTCGACCGGGCGGGCGAGCGGTTGAACCTCGTCGACGAGCGCGCCCGCGAGATCCCCGCCGAGCAGGTGCTGCTCCTCTTCCCGAGCCTGCTGAAGGCCAGCGGCCGTCGCGGCAAGCTCGCCTTTCCCATCACCGTCACGAGTCACGTCGACACGCTGGTCGAGGGCAGCGAGCTCGAGATCCTCCGAACCCCGACCTCGCTCGCCGATCTAACCAAGGCCGCCTCCTCCGACGGCGTGGTCTTCGCCGGAGCCCCGGGAGGAGGGTACGTCTTCCCCGAGTTCCTACCGGCGTACGACGCGATCGCGAGCCTGTGCAAGCTGCTGGAATTGCTCGCGCCGCTCGACCAACCCGTCTCCGAGCTCGTCGCCGCGCTGCCGGTGCCGACGCTCGTCCACCACGAGGTGCCGTGCCGCTGGGCTCTGAAGGGCCTCGTCATGCGCATGCTCACCGAGCGGCTGCAGGGACGCGAGGTGGACACGCTCGACGGTCTCAAGGTCTTCGACGAGCGCGGGTGGGCCCAGGTGCTCCCCGATCCAGACGAGCCGGTGATCCACGTCTACGCCGAGGGAAAGGACGCCGAGCTCTCCGACGAGCTGGAGGCAGAGCTGCAGGGCGCGGTGGAGGAGATCCTCGCAGGCGAGGAGGCCGTCGCGGCCGTCTAGCGCCTCTCCACTCTATCTCAAGTTTAGGTTGACCCTTCGGCGTGCGCCTGCTTTACTGGGGCACGCGCACCGAATCCAGCCGAACGAAAGGCCGCCCGTGGAACCGTTCCCCGATCTGGAGTCGCTCTCCGACGTCGACCTCAAGCAACTGATCCGCGAGCTCGTCCAGGAGGAGAACGAGGTCTCGTACCGGCGCCGCATCTTGCACGGGAAGATCGACCTCCTGCACGCCGAGCTCGTCGCGAGGATGCAGCGCTCGGTCGCGGGGGGGAGGAGCCCTCTCGAGGACGTGGACGTCGACAAGCTGACGGCCATCCTCACCTCGAAGGCGCCCCCGCCGACCGAGGAAGAGCTGGCGTGAGCTCTCGGCGATGAGTCACGTCTACTGTCCGGAGTGCGGCTTCCAGAACCCCGAGTCGGCGAACTACTGCTCCAAGTGCGGCGCGCTCCTCGCGAAGGAGGAGGCGGGCGCGGAGTCGACCATGACCTTCACCGCCGACGAGGTCGGCGACGATGCCGCGGTCTCGCTCGACGACATCGGCATCAAGGGTCCTGCGCTCGTCGTCCGCTCCGGCGGCGGCAGGGCGGGGGAGACGTTCCATCCCGAGGGCGAGCGCACGACGATCGGCCGCTCCCCGGATTGCGAGATCTTCCTCGACGACGTGACCGTGTCTCGAAAGCACGCGGTGCTCGTGTGCCGGGGCGACGGCTTCGTCGTCGAGGACCAGAGCAGTCTCAACGGCACGTTCCTGAACCGCCGGCGGATCGAGTCGGCCCCGCTGGAGGACGGAGACGAGTTGCAGATCGGGAAGTACCGTCTGACCTTCCTGCACGGATGAGCGCGACCGAGACCGCATCCGACCGGCAGCGACTCCTGACCATCGGGACGGTCTGCGCGCGTCTCAAGTCGGAGTTCCCGGACATCTCGATCTCGAAGATCCGCTACCTGGAGGACCAAGGCCTCCTCGCCCCGCGCCGAACGCAGGGCGGCTACCGACTCTTCAACGACGAGGACGTCGAGCGCCTGCAGACGATTCTGCAGCTCCAGCGCGACGAGTTCCTGCCGCTCCGCGTGATCAGGCAGGAGCTCGCCTCGCCGAAGGTCGGCAAGGATCGCAAGCGGCGCCTGGGACTCTCGGGCACGGAGGACGAGCTCGACCTCGGCGAGCTGTGCGAGCGCGCGGGCATCACAGCCGACCTCGCACGCGAGCTCGAAGACTTCGGGCTGCTCGCCCCGCGCGTCGAGTCCGGAGAGAAGCGCTACACCGAAGGCGACGCCGACGTCGCGCTCACGTGCGGGAAGCTCGCCCGCTACGGCATCGCGCCGCGCCATCTGCGCACGTTTCGAACGGCGGCAGAGCGGGAGGTCGGGCTGCTCGAGGCTCTCGTGGCGCCCGCCCTCCGTGCCCGCAACCCGGAGCGCCGCAAGGCGGGCCTCGACGATCTCCAGGAGCTCGCGGAGCTGTCGCAGTCGCTCTCCCAGCTCCTCTTCTGGCGCGACCTCCGCCGACTGGCGGCCAGCTGATGGCACTCGACCTGCAGGCGCGGATCCGAGACGTGCCGGACTTTCCCCAGCCCGGCATCGTGTTCCGCGACATCATGCCGCTGCTGGCAGACTCCGAGGCTCTCCGCCAGACCGTGGACGAGCTCGCCGCCTGGGCGGAGCCGCGCAGCCCCGACGTGATCCTCGGCGCCGAGGCGCGCGGCTACATCACCGGTGGCGCGCTCGCCTGCCGGCTCGGCTGCGGCTTCGTCGCGGCGCGAAAGCCGGGCAAGCTACCGTGGCGCACCGTCGCGGCGAAGTACGCGCTCGAGTACGGCTTCGACTCGCTGGAGCTGCACGCCGATGCGATCGCGCGCGGCCAGCGCGTGCTGATCCACGACGACGTGCTCGCCACGGGCGGGACGGCGAAAGCGACCGTCGATCTCGTCGAGCAGCTCGGGGGTGAGGTGGTCGGCCTGCCGTTCATCATCGAGCTGGAGGCCCTGAAAGGGCGCGAGAAGCTCGCCGGCTACGACGTCGCCTCGCTGATCCAGTACTAACGAACTGACCCGGTCCCTGACCGATCCCGTCTGGGCGTGCTCGAACGCCCTCGTCGGGCGCGTTTCGATCGGGGCGTGGGGGGTAGCTTCGCACCGTGTACGGATTGACGCGAGGGACTCTGACCCTGATCGGCGTCGGCGTGGCCGGCTTTCTGATCTGGCTCGCCACGCAGATCGGAGACGACTCCACCGGCGGCTACTGGGCCGTCTACGGGCTGCTCGCCGCGGCCGGGCTGACCATGGCTCTCTCGCAGCTTCTCGGCGGCTGGACGAAGTGGGGGTTGCCGCGGGTCTCGGGCAGCGTGTTCCTGATCGCCTTCCTCCCGGCGCTCGTGGCGGGGGGCTGGCTCCTCCTCGCACACCAGCCGGAGCTGAACTGGTTCCGCACGCACGTGCTCGGCTGGTCGGGCGACCTCGGCGTCCGCGGCTTCGTGAACGACATGCGCGAGTACGTCCCTGTCGTCGCCTTCGGGCTCGGGCTCGTCTTCGGGCTCACGTTCGACACGACCGGTCCGCGCCGGCCGAGGGAGGTCGAGACCCGGGAGACAGCCGTCGTGAAGCCGCGTCCGGGCGCCCGCACGCCCGACTCCGAGCCGGAGCCGGCCACGGTCGAGAGGCGTCCCACCGTGTCGAGAACAGAGGTCGAGCGCGACGACGTCACGGTGCAGC
>JBBSIG010000175.1:0-5508 GCA_038232215.1 Gaiellales bacterium
ACGACCTTGCCGCAGTGAACCTCGCAGCGCAGGCACTCGAGCTCGTCCTGCGGATGGAGCGGGAGCTCGCTCGTGCGCTCGTCGCGTAGCTGGGACACCCCTAGATTGTGAGGTCGGAGCCCGGGTGACCGCAAGACTTGATCTTTGCGGCGCCTGCTGCTAAGCCACCGCCGGCGGTCGAGAGAAGACCGTCTACGCTAGAGCCGTGGCGAGGAAGCTCCTGTGGGCCTCGCTCGCCCTCGCGCCCGTCACCTTCGTCGTCGACCTCGCCTTCCACCCGGGGAAGACGGCTCTCTTCGTCCTCGCCGCCGCCTCGCTCGTCCCGCTCGCCTGGCTGATCGGAGAGGCGACCGAGCACGCGGCCGAGCACACCGGCGCACGCGTCGGCGGCTTCCTGAACGCGAGCTTCGGGAACGCTCCGGAGCTGATCATCGCCCTCCTCGCGGTGGCGGGCGGGCTGCCGAACGTCGTGCGGGGCTCCCTCACCGGAAGCATCGTCTCGAACATCTTGCTCGTCCTCGGCGCGGCGCTCGCCTTCGGGGGCCGCGGAGAGCTCGATCGCCGCTCCCTGCTCGTGCAGCTCGGGCTCGTGGTCGCCGCCGTCCTCGCCTACCTCGTCCCCTCCGTGCCGGGCTGGACGGGCGATCCCGAGCGGCACTCACTCGTGGTCGCGACGATTCCGATCTCGGTGCTGCTCCTGCTGCTCTACGTCGGCTTCACGGCCCAGCGCCTCCGCCGGCACCGGCACCGGCATACCGCCGGCACGAGCGAGCCGTCAGGCTGGACCCTGAGGACGGCACTCGCAGTGCTCGCGCTGGCGACGCTCGCCACCGCGGTCGTCAGCGAGATCCTGGTGCACTCGCTGGACGCGTTCGCAGAGGCCGCCGGGCTCTCCGACTTCTTCGTCGCCGCGGTCGTGGTCGCGATCGTCGGCAACGCGGCCGAGCATGGCGGCGCGGTCGTGATCGCGAGCCGCGGGAAGCTGAAGCTCGCGACGGAGATCGCGATCTCCTCGAGCGCCCAGGTCGGGCTGCTCGTCGCACCCGCGGTGGCGCTGATCTCGCTCGCGGTGAGACCCGCGCTGCCGCTGACGTTCCGGCCGATCGAGATCGCCGCCATGGGCGGGGCCGCCCTCTTCGTCGGGCTCGTCGTCGCGGACGGCCGCTCGCGGCGCTGGGAGGGCTTCATGCTGATCGCCGTCTACGCCGGGATCGTCGTGGGCTTCCTGCTCGCGGGCGATCGCTGACCGCGGAGGCGGCGGCGCGGGTGACGATCTAGTGACAGCCTCGGTTGACAACCGAGAAGGGCGCGCGCGTCCCGTAGGCTCTGCGGCGTGAGCGCGGTCGCCCTCGAAACGGTGCTCTCGGCCGTCGATCTCTCGCGCCGCTACGGCCAGGGGGAAACGGCCGTCGACGCGTTGCTCGACGTCTCGCTCGACGTCGCACGGGGCCGACTCACCGCAGTCATGGGCGCGTCGGGCTCCGGCAAGTCGACCCTGATGCACCTCCTCGCCGGCCTCGACCGGCCGACCTCCGGCGAGGTGACGATCGACGGCACGCCGATCACGAAGCTCAGCGACACCGAGCTGACGAAGCTGCGCCGCAAGCACATCGGCTTCATCTTCCAGTTCTTCAACCTCCTCCCCATGCTGAGCGCCGAGGAGAACGTCCTCCTGCCGCTCTCGATCGCCGGGCAGAAGCCCGAGGACGGCTGGCTCGACGAGCTCCTCGGCAAGGTCGGTCTGAGCGACCGTCGCACGCACCGTCCCTCCGAGCTCTCCGGCGGTCAGCAGCAGCGGGTCGCGATCGCGCGGGCGCTCGTGTCGCGACCGACAGTCGTCTTCGCCGACGAGCCCACCGGCAACCTCGACTCGGCCACGAGCGACGACATCCTCGACCTGCTGCGCAACTCCGTCGACGAGTACGGCCAGACGACCGTGATGGTCACCCACGACTCGCGCGCCGCCGCGATCGCCGATCGCATCCTCTTTCTCGCCGACGGCCGTATCGTCAAGGATCTGGGCACGTCGGACCCGACGGAGGTGCTGCAGGTCATGAACGAGCTCAACGCGGCGTGATCACCGTCGCGCTGCGAGGGCTCGCAGGCCGAAAGCTGCGTGCCCTCCTCACGGCGCTCGCGATCGTGCTCGGCGTCGCGATGATCAGCGGCACGTACGTCCTCACGGACACGATCTCGAAGGCCTTCGACACGATCTTCACCGAGTCGTACCGGGGCACGAGCGCGGTCGTCAGCGGTCGCTCGGCCTTCGAGGCGAGCAGCGACAACGGCGGCATCGCGACCGGCCAGACGTTTCCCGAGGACGTGCTGGAGCGGGTGCAGAAGCTCCCGGGCGTCGCCGCCGCGATCGGCGGGGTCGCCGACGAGACGCAGCTGATCGGTCGCGACGGCAAGGCGATCGTCCACGGCGGCGCCCCGAACCTGGGCTTCAGCGTCGACCCCTCCCAGCCCCGCTTCAACTCGCTCACCCTCGTCTCGGGAGCCTGGCCCTCGGGCGACGGCCAGGTCGTGATCGACGAGGCGACCGCCAAGGACGACGGCTTCGACGTCGGCGACTCGATCGGCGTCCAGGCCCGCGGCCCAGTGCGCAAGTTCAGGGTCATCGGCCTCGTCAAGTTCGGCTCGGTGGCCTCGATCGGCGGCGCGACGCTCGCCGGCTTCAACCTGCCGACCGCTCAAAGGCTCTACGACAAGACGGACCGGCTCGACCAGGTCCGCGTGGCGGCGAAGGACGGAGTCTCGCCGAAGCAGCTCGTGGCGCAGATCCGGCCGGTCCTGCCGCAGACAGCGCAGGTGCGAAGCGGCTCCGCGCAGGCGAGCTCGGACGCCAAGGACGTCACGGGATTCATTTCCTTCCTGCAGGGCTTCCTGCTCGCGTTCGGCGGGATCGCGCTCTTCGTCGGCAGCTTCGTGATCGCGAACACGCTCTCGATCACGATCGCCCAGCGCACGCGTGAGTTCGCGACCATCCGGACGCTCGGCGGCTCGCGCCGGCAGGTGCTCACGTCGGTCGTGGTGGAGGCGCTCGTGCTCGGCGTGCTCGCCTCGCTGATCGGCCTCTTCCTCGGCCTCGCCCTCGCCAAGGGCCTGAACGCGCTCTTCGTCGCCTTCGGGATCGACCTGCCCCAGAGCGGGCTCGTCTTCGCCACGCGCACGATCGTCGTCAGCCTGCTCGCCGGCATCCTGATCACGCTGCTCGCGAGCCTCCGGCCCGCGCTCCGTGCCACTCGCGTGCCCCCGATCGCCGCGGTGCGCGAGGGAGCCACGCTGCCGGAGGGCCGCTTCGCGCGTCTCAAGCCGTACGGAGCGGTCGCGCTCGCGGGCCTCGGCCTGCTCGCGCTCGTCTACGGCCTCTTCCGGAACGGGCTCGGCACGACGCAGGTGCTGCTCTGGATGGGGCTCGGCGCGGTCCTCGTCTTCTTCGGCGTCGCCCTGTTCGCCTCCAAGCTCGTGCGGCCGCTCGCCGCCGTGCTCGGGTGGCCCGCGACCCGGATCGGAGGCGCTGCGGGCACCCTGGCGCGCGACAACTCGGCCCGGAATCCCGCTCGCACCGCCGCGACGGCCTCGGCCCTCATGATCGGCCTCGCCCTGGTCACGCTCGTCGCCGTCCTCGGCCAGGGCATCCGCTCGACCTTTACGAACTCGGTCGACGAGCTGTTCGTGTCCGACTACGCGATCACGGCCGAGAACAACTTCTCGCCCATCCCGATCAGCGCGGGCAAGGCGGCCGCCAGCGCGCCGGGGGTCGAGGTGGCGGCGAGCGTGCGCGCCGGAGACGCCCGAGCGTTCGGCAAGACCGAGTTCCTGACCGGGGTCGACCCGGGCATCGGCCAGGTCCTCGACATCTCCTGGAAGCAGGGCTCGGCGACCGTGCCCGCCCGGCTGGGAGAGGACGGCGCCTTCGTCGACGACGGCTACGCGAAGAAGCATCGGCTGACGATCGGGTCGCCGCTGCGGATCCTGACCCCGAGAGGCGAGACGCTGCCGCTCCGGGTGGAGGGGGTCTTCGATCCTCCGGCCGGCGGGTCCCCGTTCGGGACGATCACGATCTCGAGCCGTCTCTTCGACGAGCACTACTCCCAGCCGAAGAACGTCTACACGTTCCTGAAGGCGCGCGGCGGCATCACCGACGCGAACACGCACAGGTTCGACCGGGCGCTCGCGGGCTTCCCGAACGCCAAGGTGCAGACGCGTCAGGAGTTCAAGGACAATCAGATCGCCGGCCTCAGCCAGATCCTGAACATCCTCTACGTGCTGCTCGCCCTCTCGGTCGTCGTGAGCCTGTTCGGAATCGTCAACACCCTCGTCCTGACCGTCTTCGAGCGGACGCGCGAGCTCGGCATGCTGCGCGCGATCGGCATGACGCGCCGCCAGGTGAGGCGGATGATCCGGCACGAGAGCGTCGTGACGGCGCTGATCGGAGCTGTGCTCGGGATCGCGCTCGGGGTCGCGCTCGGCGGGCTGCTCGTCGCGCGCGTCGACTTCATCGAGTTCGCGCTTCCGGTCGGCTCCCTGGTCGTCTTCGCGATCGCCGCCGTGGTGGTGGGGATCCTCGCCGCAATCCTGCCCGCCAGGCGGGCGGCGCGGCTCAACGTCCTGCAGGCGCTGCAGTACGAGTAGCGGTTGGAGGGCTCAGGCGCGCGCGAGCACGCCGAGCGCCAGCGGGATCAGCTCGATCGCCTGGTCGACGTCCTCGTCCGAGACGTCGAGGTGCGTGACCGCCCGCAGGACGCCGGGCCGAACGGTCGCGGACAGACCGACCCCGTCCGCGTGCAGCCGCGCCAGGGCGTCGGCCGACGTGAGCCTGAGCGCGCCGACGTCGAGCTGGACGAAGTTCGTCTCGACGCGCTCGAGCTCGACCGGCAGGCCCGAGGCGGCGAGGCCCTCCGCGAGCCGGCGCGCCCGCCGGTGGTCCTCGGCGAGGCGCTCGACGTTGTGGTCGAGGGCGTAGACGCCCGCGGCCGCCACGATGCCCGCCTGGCGCATGGCGCCGCCGAAGAGGTGCTTCCCGCGCCGTGCCTTCGCCATCAGCTCGTGCGAGCCGGCCAGGAGCGCGCCGAGCGGGCAGCCGAGCCCCTTCGAGAGGCAGAGGGTGACCGTGTCGAAGTGACTGCCGATCTCCGCCGCGGGAACGCCGAGCGCCACGGCCGCATTCAGTACCCGCGCGCCGTCCAGGTGGAAGCGGAGGTCGAGCTCGCGACACGTCTCGGCGAGCGCCTCCAGCTCCCCGAGCGGCCACACCCGTCCGCCGGAGGAGTTGTGGGTGTCCTCGACCGCGACGATACGCGTGCGCGGCATGTGCCCGCTGCGGGGATCGCGCATCGCGGCTCGGACCTGCGCGGGCGAGAACCTGCCCGCGACCCCGGGCAAGGCGCGCATGACGAGGCCCGAGAGCGCGGCCGGTCCGCCCTGCTCGTTGATCAGGATGTGGGAGCCCTCCTCGGCGAGCAGCTCGTCGCCGGGCTCGCCGAGGATGCGCACGGCGATCTG
>JBBSIG010000176.1:0-5500 GCA_038232215.1 Gaiellales bacterium
AGCCGACTCCGGCGATGCCGACGCCGTTGTCGAGCCCGGCTGCGATCTCGCCCGCCACGAACGTGCCGTGGCCCTGCTGATCGGTGAGCGCGCTGCCGCCGACGAAGCTCCTGTGGGCTGCGATCTTGCCCACGAACTCCTCGTGCGTCCCGTCGATGCCCGAGTCGATCACCGCCACCTTCACGGCAGGCAGCACCGGCGCCTCCGGCCAGAGGTCGAAGGCACGGCTCGCTCCGAGGTACCACTGCCTGGCGGTGAGCGGATCGCTCGGCGCGAAAGCCAGTCGCCGGGTCGGGCGCACCCGCTCGACGTAGGCGATTCCCGGCAGGCCGGCGAGGCCCGCGGCGCTCGGCGCGGAGACGAGCAGCGCCCGCAGCGGGGCGAGGCTGCGCGAGGGCTCGGACCCGGTGACGGCCTCGACGCGAGCGGCCACCTTCGCCACCGACGCGCCGCGCTCCACGCCGACGGCGAACCTGCCCGCAGTCGCGGGCCCCGACACCGTCAGGGCGACCGCGGCCGCGGCGAGCGCGAGTCTCACGCGCCGGTGACCCTGAGCGACGGGGAGACGCCCGGCACGAAGCCGCCCCCCGGCGCCAGACGTGCCCGGTACGTGCCGGAGGGCGTGGGCGCCGAGACGTGGAACGCCCCCTTCGCGTCGATCGTGGCCGCGGCCACCGACGTCCACGTCGGGCCGGTGAGCCGCTGCACGGCGACGGTCGCGCCCTGCAAGATCGGACGAACGCTCCCCTGGAGCGTCTCCCCGGTGCTGCCGACTGAGAGCCGAACGAGCGGCGCGACCGAGACGCGGACCGGCTTCGCGGCAGTCGACCCGCTCGCCAGGCGGTAGTCGGTCGTCACGGTGGGCCGCGCCGGGAAGGCGACGCTTCCCTCCTTCGTGGCCGCAGCCGTCCCCACCGGCTGCCAGGGGGACGCGCCCACCTTCTGCTCGAGCACCGGCGTGTCGACGCCCCGTGCGACTCCCTGCAGCACGACCGAGGAGCCGTAGACGACGGGCGCGGCGGGGGGCGCCAGCGAGAGCATCCCGAGCCGAAACCAGGTCGAGCGGAGCCCGAGCATGGTGCGGACGGCGTCGGAGGCCACGGTCACCTCACCCAGGGGCCCGCGCAGGACGAGCGCACTCACGCGGCCCGACCCGTTCAGCTGCTCACGGGCGTCGAGCAGGCGTCCCGGGACGTGGAGGCGCCGAGCCAGCGTCACGGCCGTGAACGGGAACGGGCCCCAGCGATGGTGGGGCGAGATCGAGTCGTAGGGATCCGGCACCGAGACGAGATACGGCACGGGTCTCGCGTTCGGCCACACGTCCTGGATCGCGGCCGTCCGACCGCCGGAGGTGGAGAAGAAGTACGTCACGGCCACCCGGCCTTCGTAGGTGAGCACCTGCCCCGCAGTCTCGTCGACCGCCGCGTTCGTCGACGGTCGCTCGACGGCCAGGCCGCCGTAGACCTGGCTGCGCGTGTCCGAGTAGAGGTCGTAGAGACCGGACTTCCGCACCGCGAGCGCGTACGAGCGCGCCACCACCGCCTGCGCCTTCAGCGCCTCCGGCAGCCAGTCGAACGGCATCTCTGACGGCACGACGCCCTTGAGGTAACCGCCGAGCCCCACGACGTTCACGACCAGCAGCTTGCCAGCGACCGACGTGACCTGGATCGAGCCGCGGTACGGGCGGTCGAGCGAGAGGGGCGCGCTGCCCGGCTCGAAGAGGAGAGGCCCAGGCAGCGCCACCTTCTTGCCCTTCACCTCGACGCGCAGGCCGGGGCCGAGCTTGACGGCACCCGCCGCTAGCGGGTGCTTCGCGCCCGCCGCGTCCTCGACCGAGAAGGGCACGCTCGAGGCGATCGTCGTCGAGTTCTCGTCCTCCTCGAGGAGCACGCGCAGGCGCGAGACGGGGGCGGGGGCGAGCGCCGTCCCCGGGTAGTAGTGCGCCAGGATCTTTTCGTAGCCGAGGCCGTGCTGCGCGTAGCCGTACGCGCCCCACTGGCTCATCCCGACGCCGTGGCCCCACCCGTAGCCGCTGATCAGGAACGTGGGCACTCCGGCCGAAGGAGGGGTCTGCGCGGCTGCGCCACCCGCGAGCAGGAGCGCGAGAGCGGCGAGGGGAGTGAGCGTCCGGCGCAGCATGGGCCCGAAGGCCGCCGAGGCTACCGGATCGCCGAGGCGGCACGAGCGTTCTTTACACAGGCTTTATTCCTGCTCAGCCGGGGAACGTTCGTCAGGATGACGGACGTGGAGACTGGCATCCTGCCCCCGCGCTACCGCGGCCCGCAGCCGATCGGCCGCGGCGGCATGGGCGAGATCTACCGCGCGACGGACTCGGCGCTCGGCCGCGCGGTCGCGGTCAAGCTGCTCGCGGAGCGCTATGCGCAGGACGAGGCGGTGCGAGCGCGCTTCACGCGCGAGGCCCTGGCGGCCGCCCGCCTCTCGGGCGAGCCGAGCACGGTCACGATCTTCGACGTGGGCGAGTGGAACGAGCGGCCGTTCATCGTGATGGAGTACCTGAGCGGGGGCTCGCTCGACGACCGGCTGCGCGCGCAGGGAGCCCAGCGCGAGGCGGACGCGCTCGGTTGGCTCGAGCAGGCCGCGCTCGCGCTCGACGCCGCGCACGCGCAGGGCGTCGTCCATCGAGACGTGAAGCCCGCCAACCTGATGCTCGATCGGGACGGAAACGTGCACGTGGCCGACTTCGGGATCGCGAGCGCCGTCGGCCTCGACTCGATGACGATGACGGGCACGGTGCTCGGGACCGCGGGCTACCTCTCCCCCGAGCAGGCCCAGGGCTCGCGTGCGACGCCGGCGAGCGACCGCTATGCGCTCGGGATCGTCGCGTTCGAGCTCCTCACGGGCGAGCGGCCGTTCAGCTCCGAGTCGATGACGGCCGAGGCCGCGGCTCACGTGCACGCCCCGGTGCCGTCGGTCTGCGACCGGCTCAGCTCGCTGCCCTGCGAGCTCGACCCCGTCTTCCAGCGAGCGCTGGCGAAGGATCCGGACGAGCGCTATCCGACCTGCGCCGAGTTCGTCGCGGACCTCCGACACGCCCTCTCCGAGGCGGCCGGGTCGACGAGGTTCCTGCCTCCGGTCGCGGCGCGGGTCGCGAGGGCGGCGCCGGCTCCGCGCCGGGGCGGTGCGTGGCCCCTCCTCGGCGCCCTCGCGGGAGCGGCCGCGCTCGCCGGCATCGTGGCCGCGGTGCTCCTGACGCGGGACGACGGAGGGAAGGCCGCCGCTCCGCCCACCGTCGTCAAGACGATCGTCCGCACCACTCGAGGCACGACCGTGCGCGTGCCCGAGACCGTCACAGCCCCCGCGACTCCGGTCACGACCGCCGTGCCCGCCGACCCCGGGACGACGACCCCGTCCACTCCTCCCACGACGACCGCGGCAGCTCCGGCAGTGGTGAGCGGCGACCCCCATCGGCTCAACGACCAGGGCTACTTCCGGATGCAGCGCGGCGACTACGTCGGCGCGCTTCCGCTCCTGCAGCAGGCAGTGCAGGGCCTGCAGGGCACGGGACCGTCCGATCCCTTCGAGGGCTACGCGAACTACAACCTGGGCTACACCCTCGTGGCGCTCGGCCGCTGCAGCGAGGGGCTGACGTACCTGCGGCGGGCGGACGTGCTGGAGCCGGGGAACGGCGACGTCAGGCGGGCCCTGGCGCGCGCCGGGAAGTGCTGAGCGGAGCCTACGGCGAGAGCCGCTCGGCGTACTGGCGCGCGTAGTACGCCCGGTAGTCGCCCGACTTGATCGGCTCCCACCAGGCCCTGTTGGAGCGATACCACTCGACGGTCTCGGGCAGCCCTTCCGCGAGGCGCCGGCGAGGCTCCCAGCCGAGCGCGCGCAGCTTGCCCGTGTCGAGCGAGTAGCGGCGGTCGTGGCCCGGTCGGTCGGCCACGGGACGGACGAGCGACTCGTCCGCACCGGTGAGCTCGAGGATCCGCCCGGTCAGCTCGCGGTTCTCGACCTCCTCGCCCCCGCCCACGTTGTACGCCTCGCCGCCCACGCCCGCCCTGAGCGCCAGCTCGATCCCGGCGCAGTGATCCTCCACGTAGAGCCAGTCACGCACCTGCCGGCCGTCGCCGTACAGGGGGAGGGGCTCCCCGTCGAGCGCGTTCGTGACGAAGAGCGGGATCAGCTTCTCGGGGTACTGGCTCGGCCCGTAGGTGTTCGACCCCCGCGTGACGAGGGCGTCGACGCCGTAGGTGCGCACGTAGGCGAGCACCTGCAGGTCGCCGCCCGCCTTCGAGGCCGAGTACGGGCTCGAGGGCCGGATCGGATCGTCCTCGCGCGAGGAGACGCCGGGGGGCACGTCGCCGTAGACCTCGTCGGTCGACACCTGCACCAGCCTGCGCCCGCTCCGGCGGGCCCACTCGAGCAGCACGTGCGTGCCGAAGACGTCCGTGTGGATGAAGTCGCCGGCTTCCAGGATCGAGCGGTCGACGTGCGTCTCCGCCGCGAAGTTGACGACGGCGTCGCACTCGTCCGCGGCCCGCTCCACCGCCTCCGCGTCGCAGATGTCGCCCTCCACGAAGGGCACCTCGCACCCCTCGAGATTGGCACGGTTCCCGGAGTAGGTGAGCTTGTCTAGCACGACCACGTCGTCGCCCGCCGCGACGAGGCGCTTGACGAAGTGGGAGCCGATGAAGCCCGCTCCGCCGGTGACGAGAGTGCGCATGCTCACGTCCTAGCCTAGAGCAGCCGCTCGAGACAGGCCCGCAGGCCCTCGCGCCAGTGCGGGAGGCGCGGGGCGCCGGGCTTCTCGCTGCGCAGCACCGAGTACGCGGGTCGGGGGGCCCGCAGGCCGAGCTCGGCGGTCGAGATCCGTCGCACCCGGCAAGCCCCCGCCGCCTCGGCGAAGATCGCCTCGGCGAAGTCCGCCCACGTGCAGTCGCCGTCGGCGGCCACGTGCCAGACTCCGTAGGGAAGCGCGAGCAGCCCCGGCACCGCCGCAGCCAGATGGCCGACGTAGGTCGGACAGCCGCGTTGGTCGTCCACGACCGCGACCTCCTCTCGCTCTCCGGCGAGGCGGAGCATCGTGCGCACGAAGTTGTTGCCGGTCGGCCCGAAGAGCCACGACGAGCGCACCACCCACGCCTCCTCGCCCGCTGCGGCCTCTCCGTGCAGCTTCGACCGGCCGTACGCCGAGATCGGGCTCGGCCCGTCGGACTCGAGATACGGCTCGCGCTTCCGCCCGTCGAAGACGTAGTCGGTCGAGAAGGCCACGAGCGGAGCGCCGAGGGCGGCCGCGTGCGCGGTGCCGCCGACGTTCGCCGCCGCCGCTCCCTGCGGGTCGTCCTCCGCGCCGTCGACGTCCGTCCAGGCGGCCGCGTGCAGGACGAGGTCCGAAGCGGGCAAGCCGGGCGGGGGCGGCAGCGCCACGTCCCAGTCGGCGTGGCGGAGCGCGGTGACGTCGTCGTCCCCGAGCGCCTCGGTGAGCGCGCGGCCGAGCTGGCCGCCCGCCCCCGTGATCAGCACACGGCGGCGTCGCGCT
>JBBSIG010000177.1:0-5468 GCA_038232215.1 Gaiellales bacterium
CGAGCGCTTCGTCGAGGCTGCTCTGGCGACGGTTGAGCAGCGCGCCCCGGGCTTTCGCGACTCGATCCTGGGGCTCGCCGTCCGCACCCCGGACGTGATGCAGGCCGAGGGTTGGCGCGGCGCCCACCCGATGCACGTCGACCTCAGCCTGCGCCAGCTGGGCCCGCTCCGGCCGACGTTGCGGCTGGGGAGCCACCGAACGCCGGTGGAGGGCCTCTACCCGAGCGGCGCCGGCACCTCGCCGACCGGCGGAATCTCGGGCGTGCCGGGACGGCTGGCGGCGCGTGCGCTGCTCGGGCGGGAAGCCTCGCGGCGCTTCCCTCGCTGAGTCGCGGAGGCTCTGCGCGCTCTTGTCGAGGCCGAGAGCCAGGTCTTCCCCACCTGCCGCTCGACGCAGTCGATCATCGCCGTCGTGGCCGGAGAGCGATAGGCTCCGGCGGGCAGCCCGAGCTTGACGTGTCGACTCGGCGCGTGCTGGAGCGGGCGGACGACGATGTCCTGCCGCACGGCCGTGAGCGCGAGCTCGGGGATCAGAGTGAGACCGTGGCCGGCTGCCACGAACGCCTGAAAGGAGCCGAGCGAGGTGGTGCGGAAGGACGTGTCGAACTGAGGCTCGAAGCCGGCCAGGTTGCAACGGCGGCGGAAGTCGGGAATCCAGGGGAGGCCGCCGACGAACCGCTCTCCGGCCAGCTGGCTGATCGCCACCGTCTCGCAGGCCGCGAGGTCGTGCTCGCGCGGCAGGACGAGCAAGAAGGGGTCGTCGAAGAGCTCGACGTACTCGACCCCGCCGTCGTCGCAGACCCGGATGCCGTCGTAGTCGAGGCCGATCGACCACTCGTCGACGTCGAAGACGAGCGCCAATTCCAGCTCCCTCGCCTGGATCCGCGCGACGATCTCGTACGGCTCGCCGTCGACGAAGGACACCTCGACGTCCGGGTAGAGCTCCGAGAACTCGAGCATCGCCGCCGCTCCGAAGATGTGGGTCGCGCTCGGAAAGCAGCCGAAGCGCACCCGGCCGCCGCGCAGCTCGGCGATCGCGCCCAGCTCCGCCTGGGCGTCCTCCAGCCGCGCGTGCACGGCGCGTGCGTGCACGAGGAGCGCCGCTCCTCCCTCGGTCAGCCCCACTCCACGGCCGCTGCGCTCGAACAGCGTTGCCCCGGTCGCCCGCTCGAGCAGAGCGATCTGCTGCGACACGGCCGACGGCGTGAAGGAGAGCGCCTTCGCCGCGCCCGCGAAGCTTCCCGTGCGGACGACCTCCACGAACGTGTGCAGGAGCCGTGTCTCTATCACCAGCACAGCTTACGAGATTGGCAAGGAACGGTAACGATTCGTGACGTGACTCGAGGGAATCAGACGCTTTCCCAAGGCCAAAGCCCCGCACGGGGCGCCAGCGAGCGGCCCCCGAGAGAAAGGACACGGATGTCCCCAGACCCTGGACTCCCGCGCACCACCCGCGCCGACCTGCGCTTGCTCGAAGACCTGCCGACGGCGCCTCAGACTCGGCGGGGCCTGATCAGGAATACGCTGCTCGGCGCCGCCGCCGTCGGCACCCTCGGCCCGGTGGGCTCGGCGCTCGCCTCGCCGTCGAGGAGCGCCATCGTCGGCGCCGAGGATCCGATGAAGGTGTCGGGCGTCGCGATCACGGCCGAGGCGCTCGCCAACGTCTTCACGGCCGAGGCGATCCGGCGCGCTCCCGGCAAGCCGGCGCAGAAGTTCCTGCCCGTGATGAGGGCGCTCGGCGCGTCCGAGTTCGACCATTACCGAGACCTCGCGATGAACACGCCCGCGAAGCCGTTGACGCTGAAATTCTGGATCCCCGAATCCGCTTTCGGGAAGATGGCATCTGACTTCTTCAACGTCGTGCAGATGATCGACACCCTCTTCATCAACGCCTACCTGATCGGGATCACCTCGTTCGCGACCGCGGCGACGAAGACGAAGTCGCCCAAGATGCGCGACTTCTTGCTGCTCTACAGCCGCGTCTCTGGGGAGATCCTCGGCGTCGAGGCCGAGCACCGGGTGCTCGCGCGGTTCGCGGCGTCGCAGACGGGAGGCGCGAAGCCGGGCGGCGTCGCCAACAACAAGGGCTTCGAGACGTTCTCGATCACGACGATCGACGGCATCGTGAAGGCGATGGAGGCGCTCGGTATCGGCTTCGGCAAGGAAAGCGCGAAGCCGGGCAAGTTCTACACCTTCGACGGCAAGAAGCCACCCGAGTTCTCCTCGATCCTCGCGAACTTCAAGGCGTGAGCCGAGCTGGAGGGGCGCGGGCGGATGAAGAGCGGCCCTCGACGCCTGCTCGCGCCCGCGACCCCTCCCGGCGACCTCCTGTAGCGGACGGATGCGCCTTCGGCCAGGCGCGAGGCGCTCGAGCGCCCGCGCGACCCGGCCCGCCCGGGCGCCTGGTGGCCTGCCCCCGCTCGCTGGCAAATCGGATGACCCCGCGAGGCTGGCTCCTGCTGCCGCTGGTGCTCCTCGCGGGCTGCGGAGGCTCCGGCGTCCGCGCTGCCGCTCCTCCGGCCGGGACGCTCTCCGGGGAAGCCGCCGCAGCCGTTCGCGAGCTGCGCTCGCAAGGGTGGAAAAAGACGGACTTCGCCCGTCACGGCGTCCCGCTCGACGAGTTTCTCTCCGGCGGGCCGCCGAAGGACGGGATCCCGGCGATCGACGCGCCGCGCTTCGCGGCGGCGGCCGAGACGACCTACCTGAACGCGCGCGAGCCCGTGATCGAGCTGACCGTCGGCGAGGAGACGCGTGCGTACCCGCTCCAGATCCTCGTCTGGCACGAGATCGTGAACGACGAGCTCGGCGGCGTCCCGGTCGCCGTCACCTTCTGCCCCCTGTGCAACACCGCGATCGCGTTCGACCGCCGGGTCGGAGGACGAATGCTCGCTTTCGGCACGACGGGCAAGCTGCGTCGCTCCGACCTCGTCATGTACGACCGGCAGACCGAGTCCTGGTGGCAGCAGTTCGGCGGCGAGGCTCTGGTCGGCCGCTACACGGGCACGCGCTTGCAGCGGCTTCCCGCGCGCATCGTCGCGTGGCGCGACTTCGCGCGCGCCCATCCAGGAGCGCGCGTGCTGACGCGGGAGACCGGCTTCGACCGCTCCTACGGGACCAACCCGTATGCGGGCTACGACGACGTCGACAGCCCGCCGCTCTTCCCCGTTCGTGGTGACGAGCGGCTGCCGCCGAAGGAGCGCGTGGTCTACGTCGAGCGCGGCGGCGAGAGCGTCGCGGTGCCGTACTCGCTCCTCGCCCGGAAGCGGACCCTGCGCGCCGATCTCGCGGGCAGGGAGCTCGTCTTCCGCTGGCGCGGGGGCGTCGCCTCGGCCCTCGACGCGGCCGAGATCGCCTCGGGCCGCGACGTGGGAGCGGCGGACGTGACGGAGAACGGGAGGCCCGTCGCCTTCTCGGAGCCGTTCTGGTTCGCGCTCGCCGCCTTCGATCCCGACGTGCGACTCGTCCGGCGCTGAATCGTCCTGCGGGTCGCCCGCATCTGACGGCTCGTGAGCATGCTCGTCTTCTTCTGGGCGGGGAGCTGCGGCGAGACTGCGGAGCTGCTCTCCGCGCACGTGGAGCAGGACGTGCCGCTGACGAAGCGCGGGCGCGTGCGCAGGCACCTGGCACGCTGTGCCGCGTGCCGGGCGGTGCTGCGCTCGCTCAGGCGTGTTCTCGAGGAGCTCCGCTCGCTCCGTCCCGAGCGGGCCGCCGCCGCCGGCTCCGTGGAGCACGCCGTTCTGCTCCGCATCGGGCGAGACGAGCTCCGGGCGCGATGAGGAACCGACGAGCCCTGCTGGCCGCGACCGCCGGAGCAGGCCTGCTCCTGGCGGCGCTCGTCGCCGGCGCCGTGCTCGCGACCCGCTCCGGCGGCTCCGGGACGACCGCCCTGCCGGCCGCGACGCCCGCGCCCTCCGTCGCAGGCGTCGACCCCGTCACCGGTGAGCACGTCAGCCTCGCCGACTACCGCGGGAAGCCGGTCGTCGTCAACGTCTGGGCATCCTGGTGCCCGCCCTGTCACGAGGAGGCGCGCGACCTCGCCCGCTTCGCCCGGGCCCACCCGGAGGTGCAGCTCCTCGGGATCGACATCCAGGACACGAAGGAGGGCGCGAGGGGGTTCTATCGCCGGTACGAGCTGCCCTACCCGAGCGTCTTCGATCCGCGCGCCGAGCTCGCCCTCAGCTTCGGCCTCCAGGGCCAGCCGATCACGTACTTCCTGAACGAGCGCCACGAGATCGTCGGCCGGATCATCGGCGCCGGCGACCTGGCCCGCTTCGAGTCGGCGCTCCGCAGCGCGCTGGCGTAGCCGATGGTCGAGCTGGGCCCGAGCGGGCTGCTCGTCGCCTTCGCCGCCGGCTTCGTCTCCTTCCTCTCTCCCTGCGTGCTCCCTCTGATTCCCGGCTACCTCTCGTTCGTCTCCGGCGTGGGGTTCGACGAGCTGGGAGCGCGTCCCCGGCGGGTCGCGCTCGCGACCGCCGCTTTCGTCGTCGGGTTCGGCTCGATGTTCGTGGCTCTCGGCGCCGGTGCGGCGTGGTTCGGCGGGGCGCTGCTGGACAACCGGCGCGCGCTCGAGATCGCGGCGGGCACGTTCGTCGCCCTGGCCGGGGTGGTCTACGCCGGCCTGCCGCTGCCGCGGGCGCTGCTCACCGAGCGGCGGCTCAGGCCGCCGTCGCAGTCGCACACGGTCGTCACCGCGACCCTCACCGGGGTCGCGTTCGCAGTCGGCTGGACACCGTGCATCGGTCCCACGCTCGCCGCGATCCTCGGGCTGGCGGCCGCCGGCGGGCGGCCAGAGCAGGGCGCCGTACTGCTCGCCGTCTACTCGCTCGGGCTCGGTCTCCCCTTCCTGCTCGCGGGGCTCGCGTTCACCCGGGCACTCGCCGTCGTGCGCGTCGTGCGCCGGCACTGGCGCACGGTCAGCGTCGCGTCGGGGTCGCTCCTCGTCGTCTTCGGAGTCCTGCTCGCGACCGGTGAGCTGGTGCGACTGACGACACGGCTCGCCCGCTTCACCGGCCTTGCAATCTAGTGCGGCCTCTCCAAACGTTCGACCCGAGACAGTGCGTGCGGGCGGCCGCACTTGCGGCCGCTGCGCGGCCGTTCTCTGGTGTTTTCGGTCGCCGGCGGCCTGCAGCGCGAGCGCTGCCCAGCAGGCAGGTCGAGGACTCCTGCCAGCAAAGAGGGCCGCGGCCGCGGAGCGGCCGCAGGTGCGGCGTCACGGCACGCGAGTTCCCGGTGCAACGTCACGGACGCCGCACTAGCGGGAATCGCTACGCTCCGGAGGCGCATCGAATCGATCGGGGAGACCGACACTAGGAGGCACGATGAGTACTCGGACAGAAGACGTAGCCATGCTCGCACACGCCGGCGAGAGCCGACTCGCGGAGAGCGCGGAGGCGGTCGGCGAGGTCGTCTCGCGCGGATCGGTCGCCGGCTTCGTCGGCGGCGTCGGCTTTCTGCTCGCCACCATGGCC
>JBBSIG010000178.1:0-5386 GCA_038232215.1 Gaiellales bacterium
CGCTCGAAGCCGTGACGCCGGCCGAGGCGAAGCTCGAAGCGGTCGACCGTGTCCTCGACGACCGGATCGACGGAGAAAGGCAGCAGCCGCAGCGCGCGAACCGTGAGCCCGCCGCCGCACGGCTTGTCGCGCGGGAAGCGCGCCTTGTCGAGCAGGAGGACGGAGGCTCCCGCGTCGGCAAGCCGGTAGGCCGCCGTGGAGCCCGCGGGCCCGGCTCCCACGACGATCGCATCGAACCGCTCCACGAGCGAGGGCTACAATCCGCCCTCCGGGGGTGTGCCCGAGCGGCCAAAGGGAACGGGCTGTAAACCCGTCGGCTCAGCCTACGGAGGTTCGAATCCTCCCGCCCCCACTCCGCGCGCCGACGCCCCGCGAGCGCGGGCTAGAATCGTTGCGCTTCGCCCTCTTAGCTCAGTTGGTAGAGCACCTCCATGGTAAGGAGGGGGTCGACGGTTCGAGTCCGTCAGAGGGCTCTGCAAAAGCCCCGCACCCGGAGCTTTTTCTTTCGTATCGACTTGCAAGTTCTCGAACGTGGGGCAGGTATGGAGCCCTTTATGGAGCCTTCAGATCAAAAAGAGTGTTCGGGAGCCCGTGGGGTGCGGATATTCGGTCTCACGCTGCGGCCGCGTGTTGGTAGTCGTGAATGAGTCCGCCGAGCAGGTCGCGGCGGTGCACCGAGGTCGCGCAGGCAGCGGGGTCGCCGCGGCTGACCGCGACGCCGATAGGCGCGGGCGCTTGCAGGTCGAGCGCACGGTGCGGCCGACGCGCGTTGTAGTGACGCACGTAGACGCGAAGCACATGCTCGAGCTGCCGGCGGCCGACGATCAGCAGCCGGTCGAGGCACTCGCGCCGGGCGCTGCCGACCCAGCGTTCCATGTGGGCGTTCGCGTTCGGGGCCTGCACGGGCGTGCGGATGACCTTGATCTTCTCACCCGCCAGGAGGGCGTCGAAGGCACGCGGAAACTTCGCGTCTCGATCATGGATCAGGAAGCGCACCTGCCGGTCGCGATCGTCGAGCTCCATCAGCAAATTGCGTGCCTGCTGCAGCATCCAATCGGTGTTCGGCTTGCTGGTGCAGGCGAGGTACTCGATCCGACGGTTGCCGATCGAGAGAAAGACGAGCACATACAGTCGTCGCAGCCAGACCGTGTCAACGGTGAAGAAGTCAGACGCGACGATCGACTCGCCGTTGGCGAGCAGGAACGTCCGCCATGTTTCGCGGTCGCGTTCCGGCGCCGGCGGCAGGCCAGCGCTGGCGAGAACGGAGCGGACGAAGGTCGCCGAGACGTCTATGCCGAGCTTGCGCAGCTCGCCGACGATCCGCAGATAGCCCCAGCTCCCGTTCTCTCGCGCGAGGCGCAGGATCAGCTCGCGCACCTCGCGGCCGATCGGCGGTCGCCCCGGGCGGCGGTGCGGGTACGTCCAGCGGCGGGCTACCAGCCGGCGATGCCAACGCAGAAGCGTCTCCGGCCGCACCAGGAATGCGTTCCAGCCGCGCCGCGGCAGCACCCGACTCAGCGCTGTGAGCAGCAGCCGGTCGTTCGGCTCGAACCGCGGCTGGCCAACCTGTCGGCGGAGGATCGACAACTCGTGGCGGAGCACGAGAATCTCCAGCTCCTTCGTACGATCACTTCGACCGAATAGCACGAGCAACTCCAGCATCCGACACACGACGACGTACAGAGATGACACAAGCAAAGGCGACCTTCAGCAGACGGGGCCGCCGACGCTACCGCGGCATCACCGGCCCCACGCCTCACCCGACCGAGTTTCTGCACCCCACGCGATCTGCTCGGCGAGCATCGGCGACTGTTTCAGGAAGTTCTTTATGAACCGAAGCATCAGGCTCGCCTGATCGCGAGACGTCGCAACCAGTGCGATCCGGAAGTCCTCACCGTTCATCACGTGCTCGCGCAGTCGCGGTGCGAGAACGGTTCCGTACCAAGCCGCGACCAAACTCGCTGTCATCGTCATGCCGATTCGACGCCCCTTGCGGACGACGATCTCTCGGAGGTCCTCGACTCAGCCGTCGATCAGATCGACCAACGCTGATTGGCCGGGATTGAGTTAGATCTCGGCCAAGCTCTCGGCGAAATACCGGAGTGTCTCGCGCGGGCCGAGGGTCACGCTGTTTCCTCGCCGCGAAGGTGGCGAGTCAACTGCGTCGTCGGCTGACGCTCCACCGGCAGTGCAGCCAGCTCTCTCCGACCGCGACGCGTGATTCCAAGCTCCCGAGCACGGGCCAGATAGGATTCCCAGGCTTTCCGTGCCTCGAGGAGTGCCGGCGCGATCTTGCCGCTCGCCGAGATTCCGCCGTCAGTGCGCGCGGCCACCCACTCGCTCAACCGCTCGGCGGTCACGTACAGCTCAGCGAGTGCGCGCAGATTCGCGACCGGTTCGTGGGGATGCTCCGACCGGAGTTCCTCCAACACCTCGGTGACTCGGGGCGCCTTGACGCGCCCCGAATCCGCGCCATGCGTGACCGCATTCTTGTTGCCCGGCTGACGCGGAACGAGGGTCTTTGGATTCCCTCTTCGGTTCATCGTCCAAGGTCTACACCCGCCATCGTACGACATCAGGCGAAGCTATGCCCTACTCGCATTGAGCACTTTTCCCGAACCGGCGCGCTGGTCGGCCCGCGTCGGCTGTGGAGAGCATGGCCAAGGCGGCGGACGACACCCCGGACCCGTCCGGACGGGTCCGGGGAGATCGTTGACGACAGAGACAACGGATGAGTTGCTCGCGGCCGAAAGCGAGCGTGGATAGAACACTCGTGCCCGGCGTGATTTTGCTCAACGGAGCCGCTGAACCGGCGTTTTCGTGGAGAGAACCGCTGCTCTATCCACTGAGCTAGGGGGGCGCGCGGCGCGGCGGCCACGGCCGCACGGAAGTCTAGAGTCGGAGCCAGGGCCGGGCGGAAGCGGCGAGGTACGCTTCAGGCCCTCCGAGGCCGAGTGACCAAATCGAGCGAATGACGACACGACCGAGCAGCGCGTCTCCGGCGCCGAGCCTGCGCCGGGCCGCCCCACCGGCGGCCGCCGCACCGCTCCGAAGGTGCCCTGGCGCGTGGAGGGAACGCCGGCGCCCGAGCCGCCGTCGCGCGACCCGATGCAGCGGCTGCGCATGCCCGGCGGGCGGCGCTTCTGGTGGGTCTTGCTCGGCCTCTTCGTCCTCAACTGGTTCATCGTCTCGCTGCTCCCGTCGGGCCAGGCGAAGCGGGTCGCCGTTCCGTACACGTACTTCCGCCAGCAGGTGGCTGCCGGCAACGTCGCCGACGTCAGCTCCCGCGGCGACACGATCGAGGGCTCCTTCAAGCGAGCGGTCTCGTACCGAAAGCCGGGCGCCAAGGACGAGCCGAAGCCGAGCGCGAAGTTCGAGACGGAGCGGCCGGCGTTCGCGGACGACGGACTGCTCGGCCTCCTGATCTCGAAGCGCGTGGTCGTGAACGCGAACCCGCCCGACGAGCCGCGCTCGCTCCTCCAGACGCTGCTCTTCAGCTTCGGGCCGACGCTCCTCTTCGTGGGCCTGCTCGTCTGGATCTCGCGCCGGGCGGCGGGCTCCGGCCTGACCGGCCTCACGGGCCTCGGCCGCTCGCGCGCCGAGCGGTACGACTCCTCCGGGCAGCGGACGACCTTCGAGGACGTCGCGGGGATCGACGACGCCGAGGACGAGCTGGTCGAGATCGTCGACTTCCTGAAGAACCCCGACCGCTATCGCCGCCTCGGCGCCGCGATCCCGTGCGGAGTCCTGCTCAGCGGCCTGCCCGGCACGGGCAAGACCCTGCTCGCGCGCGCGGTCGCGGGGGAGGCGGACGTCCCCTTCTTCTCGCCGAGGCGATCGGCCCGGTGTCCGTCCTGCCCGGGCCCGCCGACGAGCCGCTGTTCCTGCCCGGCACGGGGAGCGGACCCTCCGAGGGCACTCGAGAGCTCGTCGACTCCGAGGTACGGCGGATTGTCGACGAGTGCTACGACGAGGCGCTCGAGCAGCTTCGCCGGAACCGTGAGAAGCTCGACGCCCTCGCGCACGCGCTGCTCGAGCGCGAGACGCTGGACGAGGCCGACGCGTATCGCGTGGCCGAGGTCGCGCGCCGGCCAGAGCCCGCCGCTACGGCTCGCTGATCTCCGCGTGCCGATCCTCGAAGCAGTTCCGGGCCCAGGTCTCGGCGACGGCCGCGAGCCGGGCTGCGAGCGCGTCGAGCTCGGCCAGGTCGCGCGGCAGGCGATCGGGGGGTACCTCGATTCGCACCTGGTGCAGGGAGGCCTCGACCTCCGCGCTCAGCTCGTAGCGCTGCTCCGACACGATCGAGACCCGCGGGACGTCCGGCCGCAGTGCCTTCCCGAGCTCGTCGATCTCGGCCGGCGTCGCCTCACGGCCGGCGACGATGCCGAAGTTCACGCGGACCTCGAGCGCCGGCGGCTCCGGGCTCGTGACGGGAAACGCGATCGGAGGCTCGCCCGACATGCGGGGAACCTACCTCGGCGTCAGCCGCGCTGCGGCTCCCAGCGGAAGCGGCGAAGCGCGACGAGGAGCCCCGCGACTCCCCAGGCGGCGAGCACGCCGATCGCGCCGGGGCGCGCCCAGATCTGCCTGCCGTCGAGGTAGACGGCCTGGATGAGGTCGACCAGGTACTTGAGCGGGAGCACGTCGCCGACCGCGCGCAGCACCCTCGGGTAATGGCGGGTCGGGCCGAACGAGCCCGAGAGGAAGGCCATCGGCAAGAGCAGGAAGTTCAGCACCGCCGAGGCTCCGTCCGCCGAGCGGATCAGGGCGGTGGCGGCGAGGCCGAGCCCGGCGAAAGCGGCCGCCCCGAGCAGCAGCACGAGGGCGAGCGAGACGACCTCGCCGGGCAACGCGGTGCCGAAGAAGAGTCGACCGAGCGCGAAGAGCAGGACAGCCTGAACCGAGAACACGACGAGCGTCGACGCGAGCACCGCGGCGAGGTACGTCCCTGCCGGAAGCGGCGTCGAGCGCAGGCGCTTCAGAACGCCGCCCTCGCGGCGCAGCACGAGCGTGATCGCGAGGCCGGCGAACGCCGTGTTCGCCGCGCCGTAGCCCAGCAGCCCCGCAAGCAGCACGTCGGCGGCCGGATGTCCCTCGATCGTTCCGGAGTAGACCGAGCCGAGCAGGAGGAAGAGCATGAGCGGGAACGCGAAGATGAAGAACGCCGCCTCGCGACTGCGCCTGAAGAGGAGCTGCTCGGTGCGCAGCTGGTGGAGGAAGAGCCTCATTCGGGGGCGTCTTCGACGAGCGAGATGTAGACGTCCTCGAGCGTCGGGCGCCGTACCTCGAGCCCCTCGAGCTCTCGCCCCGCCGCGAGCGCCTCTCCGGTCAGCTCGTGGAGCGCCCGCGTGGGCGCGGCGGTCCGCAGCACGATCCGCTCGCCGTC
>JBBSIG010000179.1:0-5376 GCA_038232215.1 Gaiellales bacterium
CGCCGGTGTGCTCGGCCGCGTGCTCGGTCGCCTCTCCGATCAGCCAGGCGAGCGGGACGAGCGAGGCGGCGGCGAGGACGAAGAGAGCCGTCTTCCCCGGGTGGAAGGCGAGGTCGACGACGAAGGTGGCGGGCGCGAGGGCGAGCGAGGCCCACAGGATCTTCCTCGCCACGGCTCTAGCGTAGACGGTCTCTCGCCGACCGCCGGCGGATGGCTTAGCAGCAGACCGCGCAAAGATCAAGTCTTGCGGTCACCCGGGCTCCGACCTCACAATCTGAGCGTGTCCCAGCTACGAGACGAGCGCACGAGCGAGCTCCCGCTCCATCCGCAGGACGAGCTCGAGTGCCTGCGCTGCGAGGTTCACTGCGGCAAGGTCGTGTACCCGGCCGCGTGCGTCGCTCGCGCGTGTCCCTTCCTCTACGCGTACGAGGATCACGGGCACACGTTCATGGGCTGCATGCAGAAGGTGTACGACGTCGAGATCGACCTCGACCTCCTGAGCGCCGCGGAGGCGGCCGGAGACGGCTTCGGCCCCGTGCGGACGGTGCGCAAGCCGCTACCGATGTGCAAGGTCGAGGTGGAGAGCTGCTACGAGCGGCGTGCAGGCGAGCTCGGCTGCGTCAACCCCGAGTTCTCCGAGCTACCGGTCGGCGAGCCGACGTTCCGCGTCTTCGCGACGATCGGCCCCGCGACGTAGCTGGGAATCTCCGAGCCGGCGGGGTACAACTCGCGGGCTATGAGCGCGCGTCCGCCGTTGCCCGCGGCGGTCTTTTTCCCGAAGGACTCCTATCCGCGCGGACCGGCGTGGATGGGGCTGCGCCCCTGGATCGTGCCGCAGGCGCGTGCGATTGCGGCGCGCTTCGCGCTCACCGTGACGGCGGGATGGGGCACGCATCCGCCGCACGCGCACCGCTCCGACCACCGCTGGGGCGGGGCCGTCGACCTCGTCGGGTCGGTCGAGGCGATGATCGCGTGCACCTTTTGGGCCGACGGGCTCTGCGCCGACCCGTTCGCGTCGGGGAAGGTCTTCCGTTGGGTGGGCGGCCCGGCAGACGACGCCGGCGGCGTCGAGCCCGGGCACGCCGACCACGCGCATCTCTCCTGGTACCGCACCGGACCTCCGACGACGGTCTTCGGCACGCCGGGCTTCCCGTAGCCGGGCAGCGAGCCGGCGGCTCCCCGGGGAAGGCGCCTCGCTCCTCGGGACATGTCCTCGCCCCAGGGCGCTGGACACGTCCAAAGCGGGCAGGGGCGCTCCTCGATCCACTACTCGAGAACCCCGCGCGCGCAGCGCGGCCAGCTCTGCGAACGCCTCGCAGGCTCTACGGGACATGTCCTCGCCCCAGGGCGCTGGACACGTCCTGTCCGGACGGCTCCGTCCGGACAGGACAGGAGCTACGCGCGCACGCGGGCGACGGCGCCGTCGAGCGCGTCGAGGGCAGACCGGATCTCGACGCCCTGGCCCACGAAGATCGGCGTGTCGCGCTCGGTGTAGCGGCTCGCCTCGGTCTCGCGCAGTCTCAACATGAGATGCATGAAGTCGGCCGGCTCGTCGCACTCGAACGCCGTCATGAACTCCTGGTCGTCGATCCCGAACGAGTACGTCGTGTGATTGTGGATCGTGGGAAACTCGGCGCCGATCCGGATGTGCTCGTCCATCGCGCGCTGGCGCTCGTCGGCGGGCAAGGCGTACCACGGCCGTAGCTTCACGAACGGATAGACGACGAGGTAGGGCGACCCGCGCGGGACGATCTTGCGCGCGCGCCGCGCGCTCGTGTACTGCGACGGCTTCGTCGTGGCCAGGTACGAGTACGGCGTCTCCAGGTAGCCGGCGAGGGGTGTCCCGTTCAGCTCCGCGCCGAGCTCGCCGAGATCCGCGTAGCGCTCGGTGATCTTCCAGAGGAAGAAGTCGCAGTCGGCGCGCACGCCGGTGACGGCGTAGGCGCGGACGGCCTCCAACCGTCCCGCCCAGTCCTCGACCACCTCCGCGAACGCGTCCTTGCCGGCGGCCCGCTCCTCCACGGGCAGCCGGCGCCACGCCGGATCCACGCGATAGAACGTGTAGGCGACGTACTGACCGGCCACGCGGTGGATCGTAGCGACGGCCCGGGGCCGGAGAGAGCGCGCTACCGCACCGAGAGGAGCGGCACGTCGATCATCCTCGCGAGCGTGGCGGAGGAGCCTCGGGCGTCCGTCACCGTGAGCGTGACGGTGTACGGGCCGGGCAGTGCGTAGGGGTGCGTGATCGCGGCGCTCGACGAGCTCGCGGTGGAGCCGTCGCCGAAGGCCCAGGCGTACGTGGCGATCGCCTCTCCGTCGGGGTCGCGCGACGGGCTGCCGTCGAACGCGACGATCTGCCCGTCCGCCGTGGGCCCGAAGGTGAAGCCGGGCACGGGGGCGGCGTTCGGGGGCGGGGCGCTCTCGACGGTGAACGGTTGGCTCGTTCGCACGACTGCGCTGCCGAGCTTGCCGGTCGCGTAGACCCGGGCCGTGAGCCGGTAGCTGCCGGCCGTGACGGGCTGCTCCGGCAGACTGACCGTCCAGGCCTGACCGCCCGGCGCCTCCCCGCTCGTCGAGAGCGCCTCGTAGCCGTCCCCGATCCGCACCAGGCTGGCCAGGTACCTGCACGGCTGCGCGCACTCGAGCCCGAGCGACCAGCGCGTGTTCGCGCTCGGGTAGCTCGTCGGCTCGGGAAACTCGAGCCGCTCGACGCGGAGCGGCGCCTTTGCGGGCCGGCACGAGGCGAGCGTCTGCCCGCGCGCGGCCTCGGCGCTCGTGCGTACGACGTTCCGGCTCGACTTCGGGGTGTCGTCGGCGTAGTAGATCCCGGACTGCCAGCGGTCGAGGTCCGCCTCGTCGCTGACGTGGAAGATCAGCATGCCGACGACGTTCGGCGCGCAGTAGGCGATCGTGAGCGCCTGCCGGTAGTACGACGCCTGCACCGACTCGGCGACCGTGTCGCGGCCGGCCGGCGCCCGCAGATTCCGGTAGACGCGACGCTTCGAGGACGGGATCGTCGACTGGACGCCGAACTCGTCGTAGACGATCGGGAGGGTCGACCCGCGCTGAGCGGTTCCGTCGAAGGCCTTGCCGAGGAGCTTCACGAGCTTGCCGTAGTCGGCGATCCCGATCGTCGTCGAGCGCGGATGGCGGAACGTCGGCGGCGTGCGCGAGTACTCCATGTAGGGATGGAAGGCGAAGGCGTCCATGATCGGCCGCTTGCGCTTCGTCGCCCGGTACGCGCGCCCGAGATCCGGGATGAACGTCGTCGGCGAGTGAGTTTGACGCTTGGAGCGCGGGTTGTCGGCGCCGCGGGGCGAGACGGCGCCGCCGATCACGTTGATCTCCGGCGAGTAGGACTTGAGCGCGTCGTAGGTCTTCGCGAGCAGGAGCTCGTAGGCCGGCGCGGCGGCGTTCTTGCCCTTGCGCGTGAACTGCGGCAGCCAGAAGCGGTTGAGGTTCGGCTCGTTGCCGATGATGAAGTCCGTCACGCCGGGCAGCGCCTGCGCGAGCGCGACCGTGTAGGCGGCGAACTGACCGCGGGCCCGGCTCGTGAGCGGGGTCGTGCGGCTGCCGGGCGACGAGACGGAGACGATCACCCGCAGCCCGGCGAGCTGAGCCGCCCCGGCCGCGTTCTGCAGGACGAGCAGGTCGTTCCCCGACGGGACGAGGCGTCCCGGTAGCCAGAAAGCGGTCATCCGGATCGTGTCGAAGCCGGCGAGCTGGGCGAGGGCGATCTTCGCCTGCGCGACCACCCGGTCGGGCTGCTTGGGCGCGTCCTCGACCGCCCCGACGAAGAGGCCGGGCGCCGCGGGGGCCGGTGCGGCGCCGAAGAGGCAGCCGACGAGCAGCGCCAGCAGGAGTGCGAGTCGGGTATGCATGGAGGGGAGAGCCTCGCGGGGGACGTTCGACAGGACCCTAGGAGACCCTGCCGCGCGCTGCGGCGCTCACGAGCGCCGCGCGACCTGGAACGGCGTGCCGGTGCGCACCAGGGGCTCGCCCACGTTCACGGGTGCCGTCAGGCGAATCGTGAGCCGGTAGCGGCCCGGCGCGAGCCGGAGGGAGGGCAGCGAGACGCGGGTGCGGACGTGCCCGACGACGCGAACGCTGCGGGCGGCGGTGGTCGAGTGCCGCGGCAGCTTCTCGAGCCTGAGCTTCGCGTTGCAGTCGATGTCGCACTGGACGGAGGCCGCGAGGACGCGGCGAGCGCCGGCGCCCGGCCCGCCCGGCAGCACCAGTCGCTCCGCCTTCGGCGTCAGCTCGAGTCCGGGGCAGCGTGCGATCACTCCGCGCCTCGTCAGCTGGGCCGACTCGCGCACCGCCCGCAGGCTCGACTTCGGCGTGTCGTCCGCGTAGAAGAGCCCCGACTGCCAGCGGTCGAGCGCCGCCTCGTCGACGACGTGGAAGAGGAAGAGGCCGGAGACGGTAGGTGCGCAGAACGAGAGCTCGAGCGCCTGGCGGTAGTAGCTCGCCTGGGTCGGCTCGTCCACGGGCTTGGTGGCGGCCACCTCGTTGCCGGTGTAGAGAGAGGCTTTCGGGCCCGGGACGCGCGTCTCGACGCCGAACTCGTCGTAGAGGACGGGGAGCGTCGAGCCCGGCTGGCCGGTTCCGTCGAACGCCCGGCCGAGCAGCTTGACGAGCTTCGCGTAGTCGGCGATCCCGAGCGACGACGTATTCGGGTGCGCGGAGTCGCGAGGCGCCTGGCTGGAGCTGTCGCCGTAGGGATGGATCGCGAGCGCGTCCATGATCGGCGTCGTGCGCCCGCTCGCCCGGTACGCCGCGCCCAGATCGAGGATGAACGTCGTCGGCGAGTGCGTGTCGCGGCCGGTGTTCGGCCGGTCGCCGCCGCGGGGCGAGACCGCGCCGCCGATCACGGTGATCCGGCCCGAGACGGCCTTCAAGGCGTCGTAGGTCTGCGCCAGCAGCGCCTCGTACGCGGGCGCGGCCACGTCGGAGCCGTCGGGCCCGAACTGCGGCAGCCAGAAGCGGTTGAGGTTCGGCTCGTTGCCGATGATGAAGTCGCGCACGCTCGGAAACTGGCGCGCGATCGAGGCCGTAAAGGTGGCGAACTGCGTCCGCGCCTCGTCGGTCAGCGGCGTCGTTCTGCTACCGAAGTTGGAGACCGAGACGAGCACCTGGATCCCGTCCAGGCTCGCCGCGTCGACGACGTTCGCGAGCGCGGTTCGATCGGCCGCGTCCGGCTCCAGTTGTCCGGGCGCCCAGAACTGCGTCACGCGGCCCGAGTCGAAGCCGGCGAGCCGGAGCAGGTCCAGCTGCGCCTTCACGACCACGGGGTCACGCTGCTTGACGGAGTCCTCCGTGGCCCCGACACGCAGCGACGGGCCGCCCGCGACCGCGCCGGGGGCGAGGACGAGC
>JBBSIG010000180.1:0-5369 GCA_038232215.1 Gaiellales bacterium
AACTGCTCGCCCGCCACCGACTCGAGCACCGGCGCGACGTTCTCGACCCGCCCCTTCAGCTGTGCTGCCCGTGCGAGCACGTCCGCCTTCGTCGGTTCGAGCACGCCGTCGAGCCGACGCAGAACGACGAGCGGCAGGATCACCCGTCCGTACTCCGACTGCTTGTAGACACCGCGCAGCTTGTCGGCAACCGACCAGATGAAGGCGGCGTGGTTTCGAATCTGCGGGTCGGCGCTCATTCGTTATCCGCTCCTCGCGAGAGCCTTACTGTATTCGGCCCCTCCGGGCAACGGCCTTAGGCCATCGCCAGCGCCCAAACGAAAGGCCCTGCTGCCAGGGCCTTTGCAGTAGCGGGGGCAGGATTTGAACCTGCGACCTCCGGGTTATGAGCCCGGCGAGCTACCTGACTGCTCCACCCCGCGTCGCTGACGCGAGTATATCACCGTCCTCGCGGCGGCTCGGCTCGCAGCGGACGAGCGCCGACGCGGCCAGGAACCCCACCGCCATCACGATCACCCCGGCGACGGCATCGAGGAAGAAGTGGTTCCCCGTGACGACGATCGTGAGGACGACGAGGAGCGGATAGAGGATCGCCATGCCCTTCACGGTCCGGCTCCGCGTGTAGCGAACCACGCCGCAGGCTACGCCCACCGCCCAGCCTGCGTGCAGGCTGGGGACGGCGGCGACCGGGTTCGAGTAGGAAGCCTTCGTCCGCGAGCCGATGTCGATGTCGGAGAGCTGTCGAAGCGTGTCCTCGAGCCCGACCTGCGCGAGTCTCGGCGGCGCGGTCGGGAACTTCCAGTGGATGAGGAGCGAGATCGCCGTCGCGATCAGGAAGCCGTTCCGGAAGCTGCGGAAGCCGTGCCGCGAGCGGAAGTACAGCCAGGTGAAGAAGACGCCCGTGAGTACGAAGTGCCCGACGAAGTAGAAGACGTTCATGGCGCGCACGAGCTCCGGGAGCTCGAGGAAGCGCGCCTGCATCGACTGCTCCCAGGCGAAGTGCAGCGCCTGCTCCAGGTGGAGGATCCTGTGCGCGTTCGCGACCGCGGCGGACCAGTTGGGCTCGATGAAGTGCCGCGCAACCTCGTACACCTCGAACGAGCCGACGACGATCACGACCTGCCTGACGAGGTCGTTTCGTGCCAGGGCGCGAGCCAGGCTCGCCATGCCCGCATAGTCTAATGACGCTGCTAGCATCGCGAAATGCCGCCGGCACGACCGCTGCGCGTGGCGGCGATCGACCTCGGGACGAACTCGACCCGGCTGCTCGTCGCCGACGTGGGCGGGGACCGACTCGAGGAGGTGGCCCGCGAGACGCGGATCACCCGCCTCGGAGAGGGCGTGGACGAGCGGCGGCGCCTGCTGCCGGGCCCGATCGCCCGCGTCCGGAGCTGTCTGGCCGGCTACCGCGGCACGCTCGAGCGGCTCGGTGCCGAGCGAGGGCTCGCGATTGCCACGAGCGCAGTTCGAGACGCCGAGAACGGCGAGGCCTTTCTCGACGAGGTCGAGCGGAGCTACGGGCTCGCAACCCGGCTGCTCTCGGGCGAGCAGGAGGCGCTGCTGACCTTGCGAGGCGTCACGCTCGGGCGCTCGCTCGCGCCGGGAACGTTGATTTTGGACGTCGGGGGCGGCTCGACGGAGCTCGTGGTCGGCGGGCCTGACGGCGTCGGCTTCCAGACGAGCCTCGAGCTCGGGTGTGTTCGGCTCACCGAGCGATTCCTCCGCTCGGACCCGCCTGCAGAGGCGGAGCTCGTGAGTTGCTCCCGGGCCGTGCGGTCTGCGCTTGCGGCGGGCCTGCCCTCGTCGCTCCGGGCGGCTTCGGCAATCGGGGTGGCCGGCACGGTGACGACGCTCGCCGCGCTCGATCTCGGGCTCGTCGAGTACGACCACGAGCGCGTGCACGGCCACGTCCTCTCGGCGGCCTCCGTGGAGGAGCAGCTCGACCGGCTCTCAGCCCTGCCCCTGACGGAACGAGCGCGCGTCCCCGGGCTCGAGCCGGACCGCGCGCCGGTGATCGTCGCGGGAATCCTCATCGTCCGCGAGATGCTGGAGCATTTCGCGCTGCCCTCGCTCGAGGCGAGCGAGCGGGACATCCTGCACGGAGCCGCGCTGGCGGCGGCCGAGCTGCCGGATCCGGTCGAGGGCGGCCTCCCGCCGGGCGCCTTCACCTCCCGCTGACGGGCCGCCGGAGCTCCCGCGCCGGCGACCTGTGGACGGTTCGCGACGGTGCCTGACACCGAAACGGTGGACGGCTCGTCACACCTTGCGCCTCGAGCGCCCCTTTCTGAACGAGCCGCCTGTGGACGATTTGCGACGGTGTCTGGCACCGTGACGGAGCGTCCACAGGAGGCGCCGGGTCAGGGCTCGCTCGGGTCGGCCTCGTCCGGCGGGGCCTCGTCCTCGGCGAGGCGGCGCTGGAGCACGATGCGCGAGAGGACGCCCACGAGCCGGCCGTCCTCCGTTACGGGCAGCCGCTCGAGGTCGTTCTCCTCCATCAGCCGATACGCGTCGTCTGCGGCGCCGTCCGGCCCCACGGTGAGCACGTCGCGCTCCACGATCTCCTCCAGCGGCGTCGAGCGGGCGTCGCGCCCGGCCGCCACCACGCGCTCCACGAGCGCCTCCCTCGTGACGAGACCGAGCAAGCGCCCGCCCTCGCACACGAGCACAGCGCGCACCTCCGGCCTCACGAGCAGCTGCGCCGCCTCCTGGGCGCTCGCGCTGCCGGCAAGCGTCTGCGGCTCGGAGACCATCGCCTCGCGCACGGCGACGCGTCTCACGGGTAGATGCCGCGAGCCTCGAGCGCGCCGGCGACCTCGCGAATGCCGGCCACGAGCGCCGCGCTACGGAGCGTCAGCTCGAGATCCTCGGCCAGGCGCCAGACCCGGTCCGACGCGTCGCCGAGCTTCTCGGCCAGCCGGGCGCGAATCTCGTCACGGTCCCAGAAGAGGCGGCCGAGATCCTGCACCCACTCGAAGTAGGAGACCGTCACGCCCCCCGCGTTCGTGAGCACGTCGGGCAGGACGGGAATGCCGCGCTCCGCGAGGATCGCGTCCGCCCCGACCGAGGTCGGCCCGTTGGCGCCCTCCGCCACGAGCCGCGCATTCACGCGGGGCGCGTTCTCGGCAGTCACCTGATCCTCGCGCGCAGCTAGCACGAGGACGTCGCACGGCAGCTCGAGCAGCTCCGCGTTCGTCACCCGGGCAGCGTCCGCGTAGCCCTCGAGCGAGCCGTTCGCGTCGACCCAGGCCTGCGCGGCGTCGAGGTCGAGGCCCTCCTCGAGGTGGATCCCGCCCGAGAGGTCGGAGACGGCCACCACGCGCGCACCCTTCTGCACCAGCTCGTGCGCCGCGATCGAGCCGACGTTGCCGAAGCCCTGGACGACGCAGCGCTGCTCGGCGAGCCGCCACCCGAGACGCCCGCAGGCGTGCTCGATCACCATCACGACGCCCGCGCCCGTCGCCTCGTGGCGGAAGAGGGAGCCGCCGAGCGAGATCGGCTTCCCGGTCACGATCTCGGGCACGGCATGACCCATCTGCATCGAGTACGTGTCCATCATCCACGCCATCGTCTGCTCGTTCGTCGCCAGGTCGGGCGCGGGAATGTCCTCCTGTGGGCCGATCACGGGCAGGAGCTCCGAGGTGAAGCGCCGCGTCAGGCGCTGGAGCTCGCCGGGCGAGAGCTCGCGCGGCCTGCAGCGCACGCCGCCCTTCGCCCCGCCGTACGGCAGCCGCAGGAGCGCGCACTTCCACGTCATCCACATCGCGAGGGCCGCGCACTCGCCGAGCGAGACCTCGGGGTCGAAGCGGACGCCGCCCTTCGTCGGGCCGAGCACGCTCGAGTGCTGCACGCGGTAGGCGGCGAAGACGCCGAGCTCGCCCCCGTCGAGCCGGATCGGCACGCTGACCATGAGCGCGCGCTCGGGATAGCGCAGCCGCTCGGCCACCGCCTCTTGCACGTCGGCGTACGGGAGAGCCTGCTCGAACTGCGCGATCGCGGTCCGGAAGAGCGGCGTGTCCCACTCGAGCGGCGCGACATCGGCCTCCCGGTGCTCGACCCTGGCCACGGCCCGCCAGTGTACGAGAACGGCAGCCGCTCAGAGGCGACGACTACCGGGCCGTCAGGCCGCCGTTCGGGAGGTTGCGGTCGATCGGCGCGTTCGTCCCGAGCGCGCGGAAGGAGGGCCACGCGACCGTCGCGTAGGCGTAGCGGTACGCCACCTTCGGGCTGCCCCGTCGCACGGCGAGGATGCCGCAGGCGACGCGAGGCCCGACGCGGCCGATCCCCCGGCGCCTGATCACCCCCTTCGAGAGCACGGTACGGGCGCGCTGGAGCTGCGTGCGACCGCTGCCGCCCCCGACGAAGCCGTCCGGCGCGTTCGTGCTGCGCGCGCTCATCTGCATCTGCCAGTCGCCGGCCGGGAGCTGCATCCGGCTCGCCGTGATCCGACCGACGATCCGGAAGCCGTTCGGCCGCTGCTCCACCGTGAGCGAGCAGCGCCCCGAGGCGACCGTCTCGCCGCCGACGCGGAGCCTGAACTCGAAGTCGCCGTGCCTGGCGAGCGGCGCCGCCCCAGCGCGCGCTCCGACCGGCGCGTAGCCCCAGCCCGCTGCGAGGGGCACGGAGACCGAGACGGCGAGAAGCACGGCGATCCGTTTCACGCGCGCGAGAGATTACCCCGTTCGAGGGACGCGCGCACGGCCCGAGGCCGCGCTCAGCAGCGGGAGCGCACCCGGCTGAGGGGTGAGCCAGGCCCCAAACCGTATGCTCGCGCGGCCGCCAGGAGCCGCACCCGGTACCGATCCATCTCCGCGCGCGTCCAGTCCCCGTGCGTCTGGCAGCGGAGCGAGGCCACGCGCTCGCGGCGGTAGCGGCTCGTGAGACTCTCGGCGTGGCCGATCACGTCTCGCGGCTCGATGCGAAGGCGCTGCACGAGCCAGAGCGTCAGGCGCAGCGAGGCCGCGAGCTGCCGGCGGTTCCCGAGCACGCCGGCCGCGCTCGTGCCGACGTGCTCGATGCCGACCGCGGTCCAGTTGAGTCCCACCGTGTGCCGGCAGACGACCGTCAGCGGCACGAGCTGGTAGATCGTGCCGTCGCGGTCGACGACGAAATGGGCGCAGAGGCCCGGCAGCTCGTGCAGCTCCCCGTCGCGCACGTCGGGCGCGAAGGTCGCGAACGCCGATCCGAACGTGGTCGACCCGGTCAGGTGCTCGACGATCACCCGCGGTCGCCGAAGGCGCCACGTCGAGAGGCCGTAGTGCCGCCTCGCGTAGGCGACCGTCTCGGCCCGCCGGCTCGCCGGGAACGGGATCGGACGCGCGACGATCGCCGGGCGCGGCACCGGACGGGGCGCCGCGGCGAGTGCCTGAGCC
>JBBSIG010000181.1:0-5339 GCA_038232215.1 Gaiellales bacterium
ATCGACTCGGTCCCGAACGGGGGCTGGCTCGACGGCTGTCTCAACGTGCTCGCGGGCGTCGAGGTGCTGCGCCGGATCGCGGCCGAGGGGAGGCCGCCCGTGACGGTCCGCCTCGTGAACTGGGCCGACGAGGAGGGCGCGCGCTTCGGGCGCAGCCTGTTCGGCTCGAGCGCGGCCTCGGGCTCGATGAGCGACCTGGCCGAGTTGCGCGAGCGCACGGACCGGGAGGGCGTCTCCCTGCCGGACGCCCTCGGCGCTCACGGAGTCGACCTGGAGCGGGCGTCGGAGTCGCAGCGTCGGCTCGAAGGCGCGGCCGCCTACCTGGAGCTGCACATCGAGCAGGGCCCGGTGCTCGAGTCGCTCGACCTCCCGCTCGGAGTCGTGCTCGGGACGTTCGGCGTCGAGCGCCATCTGATCCGCTTCACCGGGCAGGCGGCGCACGCGGGCTCGACCCCGATGGACCGGCGCCGCGACGCGCTCGGGGCGGCGGCCAAGCTGGCGCTCGAGATCCGGGAAGTCGCGAGCCGGACCGGGGAGGGGGCCGTCTGCACGATGGGCGGCGTCGTCACGAGGCCGGGCATCGTCACCTCGGTCGTCGAGACGGCGGAGTGCCTGCTCGATCAGCGGCACCTCGACGCCGGGAAGCTCGCCTCGATGCTCGCCGACGCCAAGGAGGCAAGCGAGCGCTTCGCGTCCGAGGAAGACGTCGAGGTGGAGTGGGAGCGCATCTGGCGGATCGAGCCGATCCGGTTCGACGACGGTCTGATCGAGCTCGCCGACGAGTCGATCCGCGAGGTGGCGGGCACGTCGCATCGCCTGCCCAGCGGGCCGTTGCACGACGCGGCGGAGGTGGCGCGCGCGGGCGTGCCCACCGTGATGGTCTTCGTCCAGAGTCTCCGCGGCCTCTCGCACACGAGGCTCGAGGACACGAGGGAGGAGCACCTCGAGCTTGCCGTCCGGGCGCTAGACCGGCTGGCGGCGAAGACGATCGAGCGGGTCGCGGCCGGCACCTGAGGCGCCCGGAGGGCGCCCGACGCGTTCCGACGGGCCATGTCCAGCGCCCTGGGGCACGGACATGGCCGGGAAGGATGCCCGACCGCCGTCCCGCGGCCGCCCCCGGCAAGCCTTTCGGGTTCCTCCCGCTCTCCAGCAGACCCGCGACCGCCAGGGGCATGTCCAGCGCCCTGGGGCACGGACATGCCCCGAAGCGTCCGCTCGGCCGGGAACAGCGGCGTCCGCGGCGGCGTTGACCGCTACGGATGGCGAAGCTCGTCGGCATCAACCACGTGGCGCTCGAGGTGGGGGACGTCGAGGAGGCGCTCGCCTGGTACGGGCGCTTCTTCGACCTCACGCTCCGCGGGCGCAGTGGCCAGATGGCGTTCATCGACATCGGCGACCAGTTCATCGCGCTCGCCGGCGGACGCGTCGGGTCGGCGGACACCTCGCGCCACTTCGGGCTCGTGGTCGACGACAAGGAGGCCGCTCGGGCCGCGCTCGAGAAGGCCGGTGTGCCCACGTCCCGGCCGCCCGGCCTCGACTTCCACGACCCGTGGGGCAACAGCGTCCAGGTGGTCGACTACCGCGAGGTGCAGTTCGCGAAGACGCCCGCGGTGCTTCGCGGAATGGGCCTCGACCGGCTGGAGAAGAACGCCCGGGCGCTCGAGGAGCTGCGCGCCAAGAATCTGCTCGACTAGACGGCCAGGCCGCCGCGGGCACCCGGACGCGGCCCGGTTAGAACAGCCGCACGAGTGTCACGCCGGCGACCAGGCACGCGGGACCTACGACCCGTCCGAGGCCGATGTGCCTCTCCGTGTAGCCGGCGAGCCCGTTTGGTGGTGCTCGCGAGCTGCGCGTTCACGCCGACTTGCACGGGTAGCGCCATGCCTGCGACGAGCGCGAGCCCGAGGAACGCCCAGACGGCTATCGAGGCTTCGTTTCGAGGCGTTATGCTCGTTCCCCTGCCAGCCGACCGGGAGGCTCCCTTGCTCAGCTTCGGTGTGACCGTCCTGCCCGACCCGCCGTACACGCGCCTCGTGGAGCTGATGCAGCTCGCCGAGCAGCAGGGCTTCGAGTACGGCTGGACCTACGACTCGCACATCCTCTGGCAGGACTCCTACCCGCTGCTGACGCTCGCGATCCAGGCGACGAAGACGATGAAGTTCGGCCACTGCGTCACGAACCCGGGCACGCGCGAGCCGACTGTCACTGCGAGCGCGTACGCCACGCTCCACGACATCTCAGACGGGCGGATGGTGATGGGCATCGGGCGGGGCGACTCCGCCCGCCGGGTGATCGGCCTCCAGCCCGTCAAGGTGGCCGAGTTCGAGCGCTCGCTCGTGATGATGAAGGACCTGATGAACGGACGGCCCGTCGAGTGGAACGGAAAGGAGCTCGAGCTCGCCTGGGCGAAAGGTAGGCCCGAGATCCCCCTCTACGTGGCCGGCTACGGGCCCCGCGCCCTTGGGGTGGCGGGCCGGGTCGGAGACGGCGTGATCATCCAGCTCGCCGATCCTCAGATCATCGAGTGGATCATGGACACGGCCAGGCGCGCGGCGGAGGAGGCGGGTCGGGACCCCGACGCGCTGCGCTGCATCGTCTCCGCGCCGAGCCACATCAGCAACGACATCCAGGAGGCGCGTGAGCAGACGCGCTGGTTCCCGGCCATGGTCTCGAACCACGTGCAGGACCTGGTCGAGCGCTACGGCGAGAACTCGGAGATACCGAAGGCGCTGACGGACTTCGTCAAGGCGCGGAAGTTCTACGACTACAAGGACCACAGCCGCGTCGGGGCCGCGCACGGCGAGTTCGTCACCGACGAGATCGCCGACCGCTTCAGCGTGCTCGGGACCGCCGAGGCGGCCACTCGGAAGCTCAAGGAGCTCGAGTCGATCGGCGTCGACCAGTTCAACATCTATCTGATGACCGAGGGCCAGGAAGCCGTGCTCGAGGCGTACGGCTCGCAGATCATCCCGCAGTTCGCCCGCGTGGCGGCGTAGCTGAGCCAGACCCTTCTCGTCTTCGGCGCCCGGAACCTCGGGCGCACGATCGCGCGCGAGCTCGGGCGTTCGGGCTGGAACGCAGCCGCCGTCGCACGGAGCGAGGAGACGATCGCGGCGCTCGCGGAGGAGCTTCCCGACGTGCTCGGGATCGTCGCCGACGCGGGCCGAGCGGGTGCCGTCGAGAGCGCCTTCCGCGAGACGAGAGAGCGCTTCGGTGGGGTCGACCTCGTCGTCGACGCCATCACCGCGACGCCGCGAGGCGGCTTCGGCGGCGGCTCCATGCTCGGGGTCGAGGAGGAGTTCGCCTCGGCGGTCGCGTACCTCGGCGGCCAGTCGCCGCGGGCGTGGACGCACGAGCTGCAGCTCACCCCGGCGGGCGACCGCTGGGTGCGGTAGTTGGCGTCGCTCCGCGAGCTGCTCGAGGCTCGGGTCGCCGTGCCCGTGGACGTGTCGGCCGACGGGCGCTCGGTGCTCGTGCAGTCGAACCTCACCGGGACGATGCAGCTCTACCGCGTCTCGCCCGAGGGCGGCGAGCCGGAGCAGCTGACCGACTGCGCGGAACCCGTGTCGGGTCTCTACGTCCCCGGCGACGAGCGGATCCTCGTGCAGATGGACGAGGGCGGAAACGAGCGCGCCCAGCTCTACCTGCACGGCGGCGCGCCCGCATCGGAGCTCGAGCGGCTCGTCCACGAGCCCGAGTTCCTCCACACCGATCCGTGCTTCACGCGCGACGGCTCCCTGCTCGCCTACGCGTGTAACCGCCGGAACGGGACCGACCTCGACGTCTTCGTGCGCCCGCTCGCAGACGCGGGCGCGGAGCGCTGCGTCTTCGGCCCCGGCGGCTGGTGCCAGCCGGCCGGCTTCTCGCCCGACCGGCGCTGGCTCGCGGTGCTGCGCCTCACCGAGCGGAGCGGAGACAACGACCTCTACCTCGTGGAGCTCGAGACGGGAGAGGTAGTGCACGCGTCCCCGCACGAGGACGAGGCCTCGTTCGGAGCACCCGAGTGGCTTCCCGACTCGAGCGCCTTCCTCTTCGCGACGAGCGCCGGCCGGGAGACGGCGGCCATTGCGCGCTTCGAGCTCGCGTCGCGGTCCTGGCGCTACGTGGTCGAGAGCGAGTGGGACCTGTCCGTGCACGTCGACCGGACGGGCAGGCGGGCGCTCGTGGAGGCGAACGAGGACGGCTACAGCAAGCTGGAGCTGCGCGACGCGGAGACGCTCGAGGTCGTCGCCGAGGTGCCGCTTCCCGGGCGAGGCGTCGTGGCGAGCCCGCTCTTCTCCCACGACGGGCGGCAGCTCGTCTACCACTTCACGTCCCCGCTCGAGCCCGGTGACGTCTGGCTCTACGACACGGTCGAGAGCCAAACGGTCCGGCTGACGCGCAGTGCCGGCGCGGTGGCGGCGGAGGAGCTCGTCGAGCCCGAGCTCCAGCGAGTCGAGTCCTTCGACGGCGAGCCGGTGCCGTTCTTCCTCTACAGGGGCCGAGCGCCGGAGCCGGCACCGGTCGTCCTGATGATCCACGGCGGACCCGAGGCCCAGCTGAGGCCGATCTGGTCGCCGCTCGCCCAGTATCTCGCCGGGCACGGGTACGCCGTCGTCGCTCCGAACGTGCGCGGCTCGACGGGGTACGGGAAGCGGTACGAGCACCAGGACGACGTCACGCGCCGGCTCGACTCCGTGCGCGATCTCGTGGCGCTCCACGACTGGCTCGGCGAGCACGCGGCCTTCGACACTGAGCGGATCGTGCTCTACGGCGGCTCGTACGGCGGCTACATGGTGCTCGCGGGTCTCGCGTTCCATCCGGAGCGCTGGGCGGCCGGGGTCGAGCTCGTGGGGATCTCGAGCCTCGTCACCTTCCTCGAGAACACGGCCCCCTGGCGGCGGGCCGCGCGCGAGCGCGAATACGGCTCGCTCGACCGCGACCGCCGGTTCCTGCTCGAGGCCTCGCCGATCACTCACGTCGACCGGATCGCGGCGCCCCTCTTCATCATCCACGGGGCGAACGATCCGAGGGTCCCTGTCGGTGAGGCGGAGCAGATCCACGCGGCCTTGACGAGCCGGGGCATCCGCTGCGAGCTCGTCGTGTACCCCGACGAGGGGCACGGCCTCGCGAAGCTCGCGAACCGGCTGGACGCCTACCCGCGGGCGGTCGCGTTCCTCGACGAGGTGCTCGCCTCACCCCCCAAAGCCACGTAACAGACTGTCACTTGGAGCAGGCTACGATGGGCCGGCGGCGCCGTGGCCGAGTGGTTAGGCAGAGGCCTGCAAAGCCTCGTACAGCGGTTCGAGTCCGCTCGGCGCCTCTGGTCGACGACGGGGGACCGGCCGAGGCGGCAAGCC
>JBBSIG010000182.1:0-5336 GCA_038232215.1 Gaiellales bacterium
CTAGACGCCGACCCCGACGGCCGCGCGGACGGCCGCGACTACGCGCTCCTGCTGCTCGGCCTCGATCCCCGCCCAGAGCGGCACCGAGAAGTTCTCGCGTGCGGCGCGCTCGGTCTCGGGGAGCGAGCCCTCGCCGTAGCCCAGGTAGCGGAGCGCGGGCTGCAGATGGAGAGGCGGCTCGTAGTACGTCGCCGTCCCGACGCCCGCGGCGCGCAGCGAGGCGACGATCCGGTCGCGGTCGGGCGAGCGCGAGACGAACAGGTGGTAGACGTGGCCCGGCTCGTCCTCTGGCGTCTCGACGAGGTCGCCGAGACCGAGCTCGCGATACCGTCCCGCGGCCTCCCTTCGCGCCTCGTTCCAGCCGTCGAGGCGGGGCAGGAAGACCCGCAGCGCAGCCGCCTGGAGCTCGTCGAGGCGCGAGTTGGTGCCCACGTAGAGGAAGTCCCGCTTGTCCTTCGAGCCGTGGAAGCGGAGCATCCGCACGCGCTCCCCGAGCTCGTCGTCGGTGACGGCGACTAGACCGCCGTCGCCGAGCGCGAACAGGTTCTTCGTCGGGTAGAAGCTGAACGTCGAGGCGACGCCGGTGGTCGCCACGCCGGGCGCGCCGAACGCCTGCGCCGCGTCCTCGACGAGCGGGACGCCGAGCTCCGCCAGCTCCGCCAGGGGAGCCGGTCGGCCGAACAGGTGCACGGGCATGATCGCCTTCGTGCGCGGGGTGATCCGCTCCGCGACGTCCGTCGGATCGAGGTTCAGCGTCGCCGGGTCGATGTCGGCGAACACGGGCGTCGCGCCCGCGCGCGCGATCGCCTCGGCCGTCGCGTAGAACGTGAAGGCGGGGCAGACGACCTCGTCTCCGGGCCCGATCTCGAGCGCGTTCAGCACGAGCACGATCGCGTCGGTGCCGTTGCCGACCCCGACCGTCTGCGTGACGCCGAGGCGGGCCGCGGCCTCTCGCTCGAAGGCCTCGACGTTCGGCCCGAGGACGAAGACGCCGCGCTCGAGAACGTCGGCGAAGACCTGCTCGAGCTCGGGGATCAGCGGTGCGTACTGCGCCTTGACGTCAACGAGCGGAATCTTCGGCACGGCCCGGGAGTCTAGACGAGCGTCTGCGCCGGGCGATGAGCGCGGCCACGCCGGCGAGCACGGCGACCGCGACGGCGTAGTCGACGAAGCGGAAGTCCTCGTGGAAGCGCTCGTAGCTCGCTCCGACGGCCCAGCCCACCCCGCACAGGGCGAACGCCCAGACCGCCGACCCGGCGAGCGTCAGCCACGTGTAGCGGCCGAGGGGAGCCCGGAAGACCCCGGCCGGGATCGAGATGAACGAGCGCACGACGGGCGTGATCCTTCCGAGGAACACGGCCGCGTCGCCGTAGCGCTCGAACCAGCGCTCCGCGCGGTCGAGCTTGTGCGCGTCGAGGTGGAGCCAGCGCCCGCGTCGCTCGAGCAGCGGGCGGCCTCCGTGTGCGCCGATTCCCCAGCCGATGAGCGAGCCGAGCGTGTAACCGACCGTCCCGGCGAGCGCCATCGCGACGAACGCCCAGAACGGCGTCGAGATGCGCGAGCCGAACAGGGAGACGTGCTGACTCGCGAACGCGCCGGCCGCGAGCGCTCCCGCGTAGACCATCACCAGCTCGCTCGCGGCGGGAAACACCGCGTCCACGAGCATGAGCACGAAGACCGCGTACAGGCCGTGATCGCCGATGAACGAGGTGAGCGACCCGGACAGGCTCGCGAGCGGCACCACGCGAGCCTAGCGGCGCACGACGAACGGCCGGGCCAGATCCACCTCGCCGAGCTCGTTCGTGGCGATCACCCGCAGGACGTAGCGGCCGGCGAACGTCACCTGCCCGCGCCCGTCCTTCCCCCGCCAGCTCGCGTGCTTCGGTCCGGGCTGCAGGTCGGAGGCGAAGAAGTTCTTCACGACTACCCCGGCCCGCGTCTCCACGCGCGCGACCACCCGCGCCGGGTGCGCGAGCGTGAAGCTCGAGCGGAGCACGCCGTCCGGCACGCTCAGCGTCGGGTCGACCGTGAGCGAGGCGAGGGTGTTGTTGACCGAGAAGGGCCGCGAGGCGGTCGAGCTCTCGCCCCGATCGTCGACAGCGCTCACCTCGAGCCGCCACGGGCCCTCGAGCTCTGGCGTGCCGTCCTCCCTCGTCGCCGGCCAGGCGAAGCGGTAGCTGCCCGGTGCGCGCAGGCCGGCGTCGAGTGGGCGGGCGACCCGATCCGGCCCCACGAGACTCGCGGTGACGGTCGAAGGGCGCGCGACCTTGTAGGAGAACGACTGCGTCTCGTTCACGCCGTCCCCGTTCGGCGAGACGACGTCCGTGATCGGCGGCGGCGCGTAGACGCCGTAGTAGAAGACGAGCAGGGCCTCGGCCACCTTCCGCTCGCCCCCGGGGTCCGAGGGGCGGTTCAGGAGGCGGCCGTCGAAGGCCATCGTCGTCGACCCGCCGGCGTCGAGCGCAGTCGCGCTGATCGCACCGAGGCGCGCCATCGTCACGGCGAGCTCGAAGTTCGTCATCCCGACGCTGTAGCCCGGCTGCCGCCCGTCCACCGCGACGAGCACGATGCGACCGTCGCCGAGCTGCCCGACCGCGCTACGCGGGTTCCGCGGCCCGAGCTGCTCTGTGCTGAAGAGCTCGTTCGCGCGGAAGACAGGCCGGCTCGCGCGGACGAGCACTGGCCCGCCGCCGAGCGCCTCGGCGACGCCCGACCAGTCGGGCGTGAGCGTGTGGCGGACGACGACGGTGGTCCCTACCGGCGCCTCGGCGCTCAGCTTCGTCGCGCCCGAGCCGCGTGCCACGAGCACGGCGCCGCCCGCGGGAATCGGGACTCCCCCGTCACCGGGACCGATCTGGGCGACCGGGCCGCTCAGGTCGGTGTTCGGCAACGCGGCGGGAAACGGCGTCAGCACCGCTTGCACGGCTCCGGGAAGCGCGGGCGTCGACGGCCCCCACGAGGACGTGAAGAGCGCGACGCCGTTCGGGCCCGGGGGCTGGTTGAGCACGAGCTGGCGCCGCTGTCCCGTACCCCGCCAGATGCCCGTGTAGGCGATCCGGCTCACGCGCAGCGTCCCGTCCGTGGCGATGCCGGTGCTCGAGCGGTCGGGCGAGGGCGCCCGGTCGAGCGCGCCCGAGCGGATGAGCACGCCTGTCGGATGGCCGTCCGCGGAGTTGAAGAGGTCGCCGTTGACCCCGGCGACGGTGGCCTGGCTCGAGACCTGACGCTGCATGGCGGTGACGGTGTCGACGCCGAGGATGGACCCCTGCGAGAGCACGGGCCTGAGCGCGTAGAGCCCGCCCGGCCGCGGGGCGGTGAGCACGTGGTAGACGACCGGCCCGTGCGACGTGAACGCGACCTCGCGCGCGTAGCTCACTCCCGGCATGAGCAGGAGCTTGCGGTCGAGCTGCGCCTGCGCGGGCGCGGCGAGGACGAGGGCGAGGAGCCCGGAGATCAGCAGCCTGCGTCGCATCGACCCGCCCGCGAGGGTAGCCGACGCACGGGGCGGATCAGGTCACGGCTTTACAGGATCTGTACAAGCACGCTCACGGGCTCATAGGCGCGGGGGTACGCCCTGCCCTGCTCTTTCAAGGGATGCGAGCGAGGAAGTCGAGAAGCTCGCCCGCGAGCGCCTCGGGTGCCTCCTCCGCCAGGTGGTGCCCGCAGTCGAGCCGGCCTCCGCGCAGATCGTCCGCCCACCGCTCCCAGACGGCGAGCGGGTCGCCGTAGAGGGCCTCCAGGTCGTCCCGAAGGGCCCGACCCGCCGTGGCGGACCCGCAGCACCGCCTCGCCCGACGTCGACGCGGTCGAGCGAGAAGCCGCCGAACACCGGCCTAGCGGAAGCCCCTCAGTTCCAGACCTTGACCTCGCGGTAGAGCGTGTCCCGCTGCACGGGCGTCTTGCCGACCGCCTTGATCAGGTGGATCAGCTCCTCGCGCGAGGTGCAGTACGTCGTTCCCGCGGCCGATACGACGTTCTCCTCGATCATCACGGAGCCCATGTCGTCGGCACCGAAGCCGAGCGCGACCTGGCCGATCTTGAGCCCCTGCGTCACCCACGACGACTGGATGTGGTCGACGTTGTCGAGGTAGATGCGGCTGACGGCCTGCGTCAGCAGGTACTCGAAGGAGGTCGGATGGCGATCGACCTGCGCGTCGAGACGCGTGCCGTCGGGCTGGAAGGTCCACGAGATGAACGCTCTGAAGCCGTGCAGCTCGTCCTGGAGCTCGCGGATGCGACGCATGTGCTCGACCCGCTCGGCCAGCGTCTCCACGTGCCCGTACATCATCGTGGCGGTGGTGGAGATGCCGAGGCGGTGCGCCTCGCGCATCACCCCGAGCCACTCCGCGGTCCTCGTCTTCTTGGGAGCGATGATGTCCCGGACGCGATCGACCAGGATCTCGGCGCCGCCCCCGGGGATGGAGTCGAGCCCGGCGTCCCGCAGGCGCGCGAGCGTCTCCGGGACGCCGAGCCGCGACCGCCGCGCGATGTGCTGCACCTCGGGTGGCGAGAGCGCGTGCAGATGGATCGGGTAGCGCGCCTTGATCGAGCGGAAGAGATCCTCGTAGTAGTCGATGCCGAGATCGGGATGGTGCCCGCCCTGCATGAGCAGGCCGGTCCCCCCGAGCGCGAGCGTCTCCTCGATCTTCTTGAAGATGACCGGCTTCGGCAGCAGGTACGCCTCGCGACGGTCGCCCGGGCGTCGGTAGAAGGCGCAGAAGTCGCAGTCGGTGACGCAGACGTTCGTGTAGTTGAGGTTGCGATCGACGATGAAGGTGATCCGGTCGGGATCGACCTTGCGGCGCCGCAGCTCGTCTGCGGCCCGGCCGATCGCCACCAGGTCGCGAGACTCGAGCAGCGCGACAGCGTCACCGTCGTCGAGCCGCTCGCCGTCGAGCGCCCTCTCGAGCACGGAGGCGACGCCCGCTCCTCGCTCGCGGGTCACGCCGGCACCCGTTCCTCGTGGACGAAGCGAAGCTCCGGGACGCGCTCGAGCTCACCGACGTCGCGGGCCAGCTCCAGGAAGGTGTAGAGGCCGGCGCGCTCCCTGGGCCCGAAGCTGTAGCGGAGCTTCTCGAAATAGCGGGCGAGGAAGCCGGCCGGGTAGCCGTAGCGGGCGCTCGCCTCGTGCGCCAGCTTCTCCGGCTCGGCCCGCGCGAGGCGCACGGACGCGACGAGCGCGTCCTGCAGCTCCGTCAGCCCCGCCGGCGGCGGGTCGGGGCACGCCCACACGGCGAAGACCATCGGCAGGCCCGTCCGCTCCAGCCAGAGCCGGCCGAGGTCATGGTGCGGCGTCGGATCCTCGAACGAGCTCTTCAGCGCGGCGTCGCCGATCA
>JBBSIG010000183.1:0-5332 GCA_038232215.1 Gaiellales bacterium
ACGTACGAGGCGGAGGGGCAGAACGTCGCGTGCGCCTCGCGCAAGGACGTGCGCGACGCGGTGCGGGCGGCTCGCTCCGCCCAGCCGAAGTGGGCCGCGCTGAGCGCGTACAACCGAGGCCAGGTGCTCTACCGGATGGCGGAGATGGTCGAGGCCCGGGGAGAGGAGTTCGCCCGGCTCTGTGGGGGACGCGAGGAGGTCGAGCGCTCGATCGATCGACTGGTCTGGTACGCGGGCTGGACAGACAAGATCGCCCAGGTGATCGGCTCGGCGAACCCGGTCGCAGGGCCGTACTTCAACTTCACGGTGCCGGAGCCCACCGGTGTCGTGGGGATCGTGGCGCCCGACGAGCCGCCGCTCCTCGGCCTCGTCACGCGGCTCGCTCCGGTGCTCGCGGGCGGCAACGCGGCCGTGCTCCTCGCGTCCGAGAAACGGCCGCTCGCGGCCATCGAGCTCGGGGAGGCGATCGCGACGTCCGACGTGCCGGGAGGCGCCGTCAACGTCCTGACCGGCCTGCGTAGCGAGCTGGCGCCCGTCCTGGCCGCGCACATGGACGTGAACGCGCTCGATCTCGCCGGAGCGGACGGCGACGCGCCCGAGCTGGAGCGGCTGGCGGCGGCGAACGTGAAGCGCGTCGTCCACGGTCGGGCCGACTCGCAGAGCCCCTGGGAGATCGCCTCGTTCCTCGAGCTGAAGACCGTCTGGCACTCGATCGGGCAATAACCGCTCGTCCGAGGGAATGAGGCTCGGCCCCCGCCGTCCGATGAGACGGACAGGGGATGAGGTACGCAAGGGTGATCGCGGCTGTCTGCGGGGTGCTCGTGCTCGCGAGCGCCCTCCCCGCGCTCGCGCGCGGCTCGCAGCTGATCGACCGGAACGCGAGCGCCGTGCGGCTGCAGGTCTCGAAGCAAGGAAAAGCGCTACTCAGCTATCGCGCGGGTGGCCGGCAGAAGGACGTGCTCGTCTGGGGAGCCGTCGACGCGCGCCTCCCGAGCCCGAACGTCCCGCAGGTCGAGCTCAAGGTCGACTACTCCGGCGGTGGCAAGACGCTGCACCGTTCGGCTGCCGGGACGTTCGTCGACACGTGCAAGCCCTACCGCGGCCCCTACCTCTTCTGGCTCGTGACCGCCTGCACGGCCGCCGACGGCAGCTTCTGGGCTGTCCAGAGCTGGCAGCGCGCGCTACCGGATCTCGGCTTCACGCCTTGGCTGCCGGCGCAGTCCACGTCGGAGCTGCGCATCTCGCACTTCACTGGGCCGATCGCGACGTTCCAGGTCTGGACCGACTGGGTCTACGGCGGTCGCTACCACCATCTCTTCGGCAAGCTCTCGTACAAGGGCGCGCCGGTCCACGGCTTCAAGACGACGAAGACGGGGGAACCGCTCGACGCGTACGGCCGCAACCTCTATCTCGACACGTTGAGCTCGGTGTACGGGGCCGGCTGGCGGCGGGAGAACTCATTCGTGGCGCAGAAGCCGAGCGGGATGTTCTGCTACGGCTTCTACCCGTTCAAGCCGTCGCAGGACTACCCGAGCCCCCCCGGCACTCCCCAGGATCAGCCCCGCGGGCCGGGCAACGGCCAGAGGTACCGCATCACGGTGACCGGCCCCGGGGTCTCCCCCGACGTGATCTGGGAAGGCAACGGGCTGCCGACCTACGATCCGAAGAACCCCGACCTGGTCGCGCTCGAGCAGCAGCAGAACGCGATCCAGGACGGCCTCATGGGCTCGAACCGGCTCTGCCGGGCGCACTGAGGTCGAGCGAGCGGCTCTGCGCATCCAGTAGGCCTGTCGAGAAAAGGCGCCTGTCGGGGCCGGGGGGCTTTCCGTCGGCACCCCTCCAGCTCGATTCGCAGTCGCGGCTCGAATGGACCTGATACGCGATGTGCAACTCGTGACGGTGCCAGGCACTGTGACGTGTCAAGAGGCAGCCTGTGCCGAATGTGTGTCGATTTTGGTCTGCGGCGCGGTGCGCCGGCCACGCGGACGTGGCGAGCGAGGTCCCCCACGAGCCGAGCGCTGTGCGCCCTTCGCTCTCCGACACCGGGCGGGGGTTACGATCAGTCCACGTGCGCGGGGCTCGCCGCTTCAGCCAGGCCATCTCCGAGGGTGACGGGATCTCCGTGATCGTCGACGTCGACGATCCGGAGTCGGCGCGGGCCGCCGAGTCGCAGGGCGCAGAGGGACTCGCGGTGCGGGGCGAGCTCGCGGGCGTTCGCGCGGCCACCGAGCTGCCGATTCTCTGGCGCGCGCCCGGGCCCCTCGAGCAGGCGCTCGACGCCGGGGCCGACGCGTACCTGCTGAGCGTCGACTCCGCGCTCGAGGAGGAGGGCCGGCTCGAGCGCCTGCACGCTCGTGTGCTCGAGCTCGGGCTCGACTGCGTCGTCCAGGTGCGGAGCGAGGAGGAGCTCGAGCAGGCGCTCGAGCGAATCGACCCAGAGATCTTCCTGCTCGCGACCCGCTCGGACGGAGACGACGCGCTCGAGCGCGCGCTCAAGCTGCTTCCTGACGTCCCGGCCGGAAAGCTTGCCGTGGCCGAGGTCCCGGCGTCGACGCGGCAGGACGTCGCCGCGCTCGAGCGAGCCGGGGTGGACGCCGTCATCGTCGGCGTCGCCGACCTCGGCGGTCTCGCCGCAGACGTGCGAGCCGAGCGGTAGCGGTCGGCGGCTGGCCGAGCGCGGGGACGGCGCGCTGAGCGAGCCGGCGAAGCTCGGCGCACGAGAGCGGTGGGCCGCAAGCCGCTGGGGCGGCGCGGGCACGGCGCTCGTGGCGATCCTCGGCCTCGCTGCGGCGCTCCGTGCGGTCGGCATCCAGTACGGGCTGCCCTTCCCGCTCCTCGACCCGGACGAGCAGAGCATCGTCCCGCGGGCCTGGCGCATGGTGCACGGAGGCGGGCCCGACCCGCACTGGTTCGACTACCCGAGCGGCCTTCTCTACCTGCTCGCGCCCTCGCAGCTCTGGCAGGCGGAGCCCTCGCTGCTCGCCGCGCGCCTCGCGGTCCTCGCGCTCGCTCTCGGGGCCGTGGCCGCAGCCTGGTGGCTCGGCCGGCTGGCCTACGGGCGCCTCGCCGGCGCAGTGGCCGCCGCCGTGACCGCGGTCGCGACCACCCATGTCGCCTACTCCCACGTGGCCGTGACGGACGTGCCGCTGACGCTCGGCGTCTGCGTCTCGCTCGCGCTGCTCGTCTCCGGCAGGCTGGAGCTGGGCGGGCTCGCGGCCGGGCTCGCGACCGGGCTCAAGTATCCGGGGGTCTTCCTCGTCGTTCCGATCGTGGCCGCCGGGTGGGGTCGCCCGTACCGCCTCGGCGCCTCGCTCGCACTGCTCGTCGCCGGCTTCCTCGCCTCGAGCCCGTACGTGCTCGCCCACCCGGGTCAGGCGCTGCACGAGGCGCTCGAGGTGCAGCGGCGCGCGCGCGAGGGCTGGCTCGGGTTCGAGCACGACCACTGGGCGGGGATCGCATTCGGCGATCGCCTCTGGCAGGCGCTCGGCCCAGTGCTCGCGCTGGCGCTCGCCGGGCTGCTGCTGGCGCTCGTGCGCCGGACGCGCGCCGATCTCGTGCTCGCCTCCTTCTGCCTCGTCTACTACGCCGACCTGCTCACGCTGGGAGCGCACTTCGACCGCTACGTGCTGCCGCTCGTGCCCGCGCTCGGCGTCCTCGCCGGCCGGCTCCGCTCGCTCGCCCCGGTGACCCTGCTGCTGCTCGTCGTTCCGCTCACCTGGTCGATTCGAGCCGATGCCGAGCTGACGCGAACGGACACGCGCGTCGTCGCCGAGCGGTGGATCGAGCGGAACCTGCCGCGCGGCGCCCGGGTCGCGGCCGAGTCCTCGACGCCGCCGCTCGAGGGCTTCGACCTCGTCCCCCTGGCGCTGCCGGGCCCGAAGCGCCCCTTCGACGAGAACCGCGACGTCGCCCGGCTGCGAGAGCGCGGGACCGCCTACGTCGTCGTGTCGGGCGCCGTCGCCGATCGCGTGCTCGCCGCGCGTGACCGCTACCCGCGTGAGGCACGCTTCTACGACGAGCTCCGCCGGACGCCGCGCGTCTTCTACCGGAAGCCCGGGGGCGCGCTCGCCGGGCCCTGGGTGGCCGTGTATCGGCTGTACCCTGGATGACGTGGGACGGCTGCTCCTGCTCACGCTCGCCGCGCTCGCGCTCGCGGGCTGCTCGGCCTCGTCGAGCGTGGAGCCGAGCGCCCGCGCGGCAGCCGAGCCGGCTGCGTGCCCCAAGGGCTGGAACGCGCTCGCGGGCAAGATCGGCCGCCCCGTCTACTGCCCGACCTGGATGCCGGACCCGCTCGACGGGATCATCGACGGCCGCTGGAACAACATCCACTCGGTCGACCGTAGGGACGGCAGCTATCTGATCGGCTTCGTCTGGCAGGAGGTGGCGAGCGGCGAGCTGCACGTCAACCTGCGGGGCTACCCGGGGCGGAGCGCGATCCCGCGCTGCCCCGGCGAGGTCCGAGGCGAGTCGGTTCCCTGCTTCGCGGACGCCCGCGGTCACCGGAGCGCGCCGGGGATCGACGCGACGGTGTACACGGTCAACCAGGGCGCCGACCAGTGGCACGTCCTGTATGCCTGGAGGCGCGCCCGCTCGCTCTACACGCTCAGCATGCACGTGGCGAAGCCGCTCACGTACGCGAAGGTGATCCGGAACCTCGACCGGATGCTGCGGAGCCTCCGGCTCGTCTCTCCCCCGGCGGGCTGACGGTGCGGCTGACCCGGCGACAGGCTCTCGCCGGCGCCGCGTCCGGCGCTCTCGGGGCCGCGGGGGTCTACGAGCTCGTCGACCGGCTCGCGCCCTCCGCGTCGCGGCCTCAGTCCTCGCGGACGTCTCTCGTCGAGCAGCATCTGCTGCAGGGAGTCGAGGTGATCGACGACGACGGGGTCGAGGTGCTCGTGCCCCCGCTGCACCACCAGGTCGTGACCGCGCGCGTGAGCGTGGGAGAGCGGCCGGCCCACCTCCGAGCCGCGCGCGACGAGCTCGAAGGCGCGCTCGCATCGCTCGAGCGGCGGTTCGAGCCGACGCCCACGGGCCTCGGCGTGACGGTCGCGTGGGGGCTCCCGTACTTCCGGCGCTACGTGCCGGGGCAGGCGGCGCGCCACCTCCCGGTCGACCGGCGAGCGTCCGGGGCCCGCGGGAGGCGAACCCGCGTCCTGATCGACGCCGTCCGCTTCCCGAGCGATCCCGAGGAGACGATCCTCGAGCAGAACGACGTGGCCGTCCTCCTCCGCAGCGACGCCCGCGACCACGTGCAGGAGGCCGCCAAGATGCTCTTCGCGGACCTCGGCGTCCTCAGGCCGACGAGCATCCGCAAGGGCTTCGCCGGCGGGGG
>JBBSIG010000184.1:0-5319 GCA_038232215.1 Gaiellales bacterium
CGTCGTCCAGGCGGTAGTTGAAGCCGAGCCGCGCGTGCTCGAGCCAGCCGCCTCCGTCGGCCCGGCCCTGGTTGCGGAGGCTCTTGAGCAGCCGCCACTGCTCCTCGGAGTGTGTGGTGACGATTCCTCCCTCCCCGGTCGTCATCTGCTTGTTGGGGTAGAAGGCGAAGACGGCCGACGGCCCGTGGGAGCCGACCGGGGCCCCACGGTACTCCGCCCCGAGCGCCTCGCACGCGTCCTCGATCAGGACGAGGCCGTGGCGCTCGGCGAGCTCGCCCAGTGGCCCGAGCTCGCAGGGGTAGCCGAAGATGTCGACCGCAACGATCGCGCGGGTGCGCTCGCCGATCGCATCCTCCACCGCTTCCGGGTCGAGGTTGAGCGTCTCGGGGTGGACGTCGGCGAACACGGGAGTCGCGCCCTCGTAGACGAAGCAGTTCGCCGAGGCGGCGAACGAGTAGGGCGAGGTGATGACCTCGTCGCCCGGCCCCAGGTCGGACAGGTGGGCGAGCAAGTGCAGACCGGCCGTGCCGCTCGACACCGCGGCCGCGTACGGTGCCCCGACCCGCTCCGCGAAGAGCTCCTCGAAGCGGTCGATCGAGGGACCGAGCGAGAGGCGCCCCGAGCGGAGCACGTCGAGGACGAGCTCCTCCTCGCGCTCGTCGAGCCAGGGCCGAGAGAGGGGGATCCGGTCGCTCCGGTCTCGGGCCGTGGCGAGACCGGGCGGGCGGGCCTCCGGAGACGCCGTGCCCCGCAATCGTCTAGGTGACGTTTGCGGCCCTGCCCGGGACCGCGGCGTACTCGAGCCAGTGAGCCCAGCGCTCGCTGCGCCCGCGAACCGTGTCCAGGTACGCCTGCTGGATTTCGAGCGTGACCGGCCCGGGGTCTCCGATCGTGTGGTCGTCGATCTCCCGGATCGGCGTCACCTCGGCCGCCGTCCCGGTCATGAACACCTCGTCCGCGAGGTACAGATCGGAGCGGATGAGATTGCGCTCCTCGAGCGGGTAGCCGAGGTCGGCGGCGATCTGGATGACGGTGTCGCGCGTGATTCCGGGCAGGATCGAGCCCGACAGCGCGGGCGTGCGGATCGCCCCGTCGACGACGACGAAGATGTTCTCGCCCGAGCCGTCCGCGACGTAGCCCTCGTGGGTGAGCAGGATCGCCTCGTCGTAGCCCGCCCGGTTCGCCTCCGTGACGGCGAGCATCGAGTTCAGGTAGACGCCCGTCGCCTTCGCCGCGTGCGGGATCACGTTCGGGCCGATGCGCTCCCAGGACGAGACCTTCACGCGGATGCCCTTCGTGAGCCCCTCCTCTCCCAGGTACGCGCCCCACGGCCAGCTCATGATCACGACGTCGACGGGGTTCTGTCCCGGCGGAACTCCGAGCTCTCCGTAGCCGTAGAAGGCGAGCGGCCGCAGGTAGCACTCGGGCAATCCGTTCGCGCCGATCAGCTCCAGCGCCGCCTCGCGCAGGTCCTCGACGTCGTACGGGAGCTCCATGTGCAGGATCCGTGCCGAGTTGTGGAGGCGCTTCAGATGCTCGGTGAGGCGAAAGACGGCCGTGCCCTTCGGCGTCTCGTACGCTCGAATCCCCTCGAAGACACCGGATCCGTAGTGAAGCCCGTGCGTGCCGACGTGGACGCGCGCGTCCGCCCAGTCGACGAGCTCCCCGTTCATCCAGATCTTCTCGGTCTCGCGCACGCGCTCTCCTTGTCGGAAGCAGCCGGATACTACCCGCCGGGACGGTCTAATCTGCGACGAGATCGGCCGGTGAGGCCCGGGACAGGCGAAGCAGCTCGGCGGGCGTGAGCGAGGCGAGATGGCTCGGCGAGCCGGCGCCCACCCACACGAGCTCGTGCGCGAGCAGGGAGCGCTCGCCGAGGACGAGGCAGGAGCGCGGAAGCGGGAAGGGAGCGACGGCGCCCGGCTCGAAGCCGGTCGTCTCGAGCACCTCGGCGGGAGCCGCGACCCGGGCGTTCCGGCTTCCTGCGGCGCGCGCGACCTTGTCCGGGGCGGCGCGGCGGTCGCCGGGGACGAGAGCGACGACCGGCCGGGCGTCACAGACGAAGACGATCGACTTCACGATCTGACCGGGGCTGCAACCGGCGGCGCGGGCAGCCTCGTCGGCAGTCTTCGTGGCCGCACGGAACTCCTCGAGCCGGGCCTCGACGCCGGCCTCTCGCAGGACGGCGGCGACGCGCTCGACCGGCTCCGGCCAGGCACCGTCGTTCACGCTCGCAGGGTAGTCGTCAGTAGAGCCGGGGCACGAAGCGGCGCGTGCGTCGGCGATAGTCGGCATACCCGGGATAGCGCTCCAGGAGCCACGCCTCCTCGCGCCGGGCCTTCAGGTCGAGAACGACGGCGAGCGCCCCCGAGGCGGCGAGCGAGATCGGGCTCTCGAAGAGGAGCGACCAGCCGAGAGCGGCGAGGACCAGCCCGACGTAGATCGGATGCCTGAGCGACCGGTAGAGACCGTGCTCGACGAGCCGCGCCTGCTCGAGCGGCCTCGGCAGCGGCGTCAGGGCGGCACCGAGGCTCCTCGTGCTCGCGGCGAACACGGCCGCGCCGCAGGCGAGGAGGAGCAGGCCGAGCAGGCGCGCCGTCCCGGCACGCGGCCAGTCGGGCCCGACGAGCGGCGCGAGGCCGACGAGGGCGAGGAGCGCGAGCTGGACGGCGACCCAGCCCTCGCCGCGGCGGCCGAGGTCAGGCAGTCGAGATGAAGCGCGCGTCGTCGAATCCCTCCAGGAAGCGGCTGACGAGCGCGGGCGGCGCGGGCGCGTCGAGCGTGAGCACCATGAGCGCCTTGCCGCCCTTGCGGGTGCGGGAGACGGTCATGTTGGCGATGTTGACCCCAGCCTCGCCGAACAGCGTGCCGACGCGGCCGATCACTCCGGGGACGTCGTCGTAGCGGAAGAAGACCATGAGCGCAGCCAGCTCGAGCTCGAGCTCGAAGCCGAGCGCGCTGACGAGCCAGTGCCGGTGGTCGCGCCCGATCGTCGTCCCCTCCGCCTGCAGCTCGGCGCCCCCCGAGCGGACGGTCACGCGCACGAGGTTCGTGAAGTCACGGGAACGCCGGCGGCGCTCCTCGCGCACCTCGATGCCCCGCTCCGCGGCGATCGAGGGCGCGTTGACGAAGTTGACCGCCTCGTCGATGCGGCCCTGGAAGGCCCCCTTCAGGGCGGCGACGGTGAGCAGACGCGTGTCGTACTCGGCGAGCCCGCCCGAGTAGAGCAGCTCGATCTCCTCCGCCTCCCCGTCGGCAAGCTCGAGCACGAGCCGGGCGAGCTTCGCGGCGAGCGGCAGGTAGGGACCGAGCGCCTCGAGGTCCTCCGTCCCGACCGCGGGGATGTTGACCGCGTTCGTGACGACGCCGCCCTCGAGAGCAGCCGCCACCTGCTCGGCCACGATCACGCCGGCGCGATCCTGCGCCTCGCCGGTGGACGCAGCGAGGTGCGGAGTCACGACGACGTTCGGCAGCTCGAGCAGCGGCCCCGTGTACGGCTCGGCGGAGAAGACGTCGAGCGCCGCACCCGCGACCTTGCCCGAGTGGAGCGCCTCGACCAGCGCCTCCTCGTCGATCAGCTCGCCGCGGGCGGCGTTGACGATCCGCACGCCGTCCCGCATGCGCGCGAAGGCAGCGCGCCCGATCGACCCGCGCGTCTCGGCGGTGAGCGGCAGATGGAGACTCACGAACTCGCAGGCCGCCAGGAGCTCGTCGGCCGACTCGAGGCGCTCGACGGCGAGCTCCCGGTAGCGGTCGCGCGCGACGAAGGGGTCGTACGCCACGACACGCATGCCGAGGCCGGCCGCACGCCGTGCGACCTGCTGGCCGATGCGCCCGAAGCCGAGGACGCCGAGCGTCTTGCCGGCCAGCTCGACACCTCCGTGCTCGGCGCGCTCCCAGCGACCCTGCTTGAGCGCGGCGTGCGCCTGCGGGATGTTGCGCGCGAGGGCCACGAGCAGGCCGATCGTGTGCTCGGCCGCGGAGACCACCGTCGACTCGGGCGCGTTCGCGACGACGATGCCGTGTCGGGTCGCCGCGACGACGTCGACGTTGTCCACCCCGACGCCCGCCCGGCCGATCACCTTCAGACGCCCGGCGCGCTCGATCAGCTCGCCGGTCAGTTTCGTGGCCGAGCGGACGATCACGGCGTCGTAGTCGCCGAGACGCTCGGCGAGGTCTAGGTGCGGGTCGACGTCCACGTCGAAACGCTCCCGCAGCAACTCGACCCCGGCCGCTGCGATCGGCTCGCGTACGAGGACGCGAAACCGCCCGCGTGCGGGTTCCGCGCCCGTCTCGGACGTCACACCCGGGCGCCGTCGGCGTACGTCTCGAGCGCCCGGGCGACCGCGGCTCCCGGCGGCGGCTCGACGCCGGCCTCCGCGAGCACCAGCTCGACGGCGGCGAGCGCGGTCGTGACGTCGAACACGTCGTAGTAGCCGATGTGCCCGATGCGGAAGATCCTGCCTTTCAGGACTCCATGACCGTTCGCGAGGGTGATCCCGAAGCGGTCGCGGAGCGCGAGCACGAGGTCGCTCGAGTCGATTCCCTCGGGGGTCTCGACGGCCGTCACGACGGCCGAGCGATCCTCGTCCGGGGAGAAGAGCTCGAGGCCCATCGCCTTCACTCCCGCCCGGCAGGCCCGGCCGAGGCGGGCGTGACGCTCGAAGACCGCCTCGAGCCCCTCCTCGAGGAGGAGGCCGAGCGCGACGTCGAGGGCGAACACGAGCGAGACCGCGGGCGTGAACGGTGCGTCGAGCCGCGCCTGCGCCTTCCGCGTCCGCTCCCAGTCGAAGTAGTAGCTCCGACCCGGAACGCGCGCCTGCAAGGCCGCATCCGAGACGGAGGCGAACGCGAGCCCCGGCGGCGTCATCAGGGCCTTCTGCGAGCCGGAGACGACCACGTCGACCCCCCAGGCGTCGGTCTCGAGCGGCACGGCGCCGAGACTCGAGATCGCGTCGACGGCCACGAGCGCGCCGGCCTCCTTCGCGACGGCGGCGAGCGCGGCGATGTCGCAGACGACGCCGGTCGACGTCTCCGAGTGGGTGAGCAGCACGAGCTTCGCGCGTCCGACCCGCTCCAGGGCAGAGGCGAGCCCCTCGGGCGAGGGCGTCTCGCCCCACGGGACCGCGGCCTCCTCGACCAGGCAGCCGTACTCCCGCGCGATCTGACTCCAACGCTCGCCGAAGTAGCCGGCGGAGACGACGACGACGCGGTCCCCCGGCGCGCAGAGGTTCGCGATCACGGATTCCATCGCGCCCGTCCCCGAGGCCGTGAAGAGGAGGACGTCGCCTTCCGTCCTGTAGACCTCGCGCAGGCGCC
>JBBSIG010000185.1:0-5307 GCA_038232215.1 Gaiellales bacterium
CCGTCGCCGGTCGTCGTCGAGGTTCCGACCGCGCTCGCGCCCCGGCCGAGCGCCTCCTTGGCCGGCGCCGACAGCGCTCCGAAGCTCATGCCGGCGATCGTGATCGGGATCTTCAGCTCGAGGGGCTTCTTCGCGAAGCGCGTGCCGAGCACGACGTCGGTGCCGCAACGCTCGCGGTAGCCCTCGAGCGGATAGCGGGAGATGCTGGCGCCGAGCAGCAGGAGATCGTCGAAGTGGGGCACCCGCCGCTTCGCGCCGAAGCCGCGGATGTCGTAGATGCCCTCACGGGCGGCCCGCTGGATCTCGGCGATCGTGTTGCGGTCGAAGAGCTGGGACTCGCGCAGGCCGGGTCTCCACTCCGACCGGACCGGCGCGCCCCGGACGGTCTCCGGCCCATCGTCGAGCCTCGCCATCAGTAGGCGCCCGCGTTGTCGACGTCGAAGTTGTAGAGCCGACGCGCCGAGCCGTAGCGCCGGAACTCGGCGGGGTCGAGCTCGTCGATCCCCGAGGCCGCGAGCAGGTCGCGAAGCTGCGCGAGGTGCTCGGCACCGAGCTCCTTCTCGACGCAGTCGGCGCCGAGCCCGGCAACCTCCCCACGGACGTAGATCCGCGTCTCGTAGATCGAGTCGCCGAGCGCGTCTCCCGCGTCGCCGCAGACGACGAGCGTCCCGCTCTGTGCCATGAAAGCGCTCAGATGCCCGACCGAGCCGCGCACGACGATGTCGACGCCCTTCATCGAGATCCCGCAGCGCGCGGCGGCATCGCCGTGCACCACGAGCAGGCCGCCGTGCGCGGTCGCGCCGGCGGACTGGCTCGCGTTCCCGTCGACGACGACCCTCCCGGACATCATGTTCTCGGCCAGGCCCGTGCCGGCGTTGCCGTGCACTCGCACGGTGGCCAGCTTGTTCATGCCGGCGCAGTAGTAGCCGACGTGACCTTCGATGTCGACTTCGATGTCGGCGTCGATTCCGCACGCGAGCGCGTGCGCGCCGCTCGGGTTGAGCACGCGCCAGCGGCGCGGGCCCGCCCGGCCACCCGCCAGGTCGTGGAGACGCTGGTTGAGCTGACGCAGGCCGACGTCCTCGAGGTCAGCGACCTCGGTCGCCTGCGTCTCCGTCGTCCCGGTCGCTATAGGACTCCGGCCCTCTCCCAGACGTAGACGACGCCGGGCTGCGGCTCCCAGACCCGAGCCTCCGCCGCGCCGGGGAGCACAGCGATCGCCCGGTACTCGCTGGCCATCGCGACCCAGTCGTCCGACTCGGCCAGCACCGCGGGCTTGCAGGCGATGGGGTCGCGGAGGACGGCGAAGCCGTCCGCGGTGCCGACCGCGAACGTGTAGAAGCCGTCGAGATCGCCTAGACAGCCCTCGAGGGCCTCCTCGAGCGCGGCTCCCTCGCGCAGGCGCCAGGCGAGGTATCCGGCCGCCACCTCGGTGTCGTTCTCGGTCTGAAACTCGATCCCCGCGCGCCGCAGGCGCTGACGCAACCGGTTGTGGTTCGAGAGTGAGCCGTTGTGGACGAGGCAGAGGTCGAGGCCGGTCGAGAACGGGTGCGAGCCCTGGGTCGTGACGCGACTCTCGGTCGCCATCCGGGTGTGGCCGAGCCCGTGGGTCGCATGAAGGCCGGCGATTCCGAACTGCTCGACGAAGCGCTCGGGCCTGCCCGTCTCCTTGTAGATCTCGATCACGCTGCCTGCGCTCATCACGCGAAGCTCGGGGTGACGGCGCCGGATCCAGCCCTCGGCCGCCTCGGCGTCGGTCTCGATCACGAAGACCGCGTGGCTGGCCCGGACGGTCGGCTCAGAGTCGCCGCCGAACGTCTCGCCGAGCTCGTCGGCGAGCCCCGTCCAGTCCTGCTCGGGATCGGGGGAGAAGAGCGTGAGCTTGCTCGACCCCGACGGGACCGGGTCGCGGTACAGGGCGACGCCGGCGCTGTCGGGCCCGCGGTCGCTCAGCTGCGTGAGCATCGCCGCGAGGTAGCTGCCGAGCTGCTCCTCGAGCTCAGCTGACTTCGCGAACAGTCCGACGATGCCGCACACGGTCGTCCTCCATTGTAGGCGCTCGCGGGTGGCTCAGAACCGCGTCAGGTACTCGTTGAGCTCCCAGGGGCTGACCTGCTCGTGGTAGCGCGTCCACTCGTCTCGCTTGACCTTGACGAAGTAGTCGACGTAGTCCTCGTCGCGACCGCGCCCGAGCGCCTCCCGGATCACCTCGTCGCGCTCGAGCTCCCGCGTCGCGTCGAGCAGGTTCGCCGGCAGCAGCTCCACGCCCCGCTCCCTCAGCTCCTCCTCGGACGCCGTGTAGAGGTTGCCGGTGTTCGGCTCCCCCGGATCGATCCGGTTCTCGATCCCGTCGAGCCCGGCCGCGAGGACCACCGTGGCCGCCAGGTACGGGTTGCAGGCCCCGTCGATCGTCCGGTCCTCGACGCGGCCCGGCCCGGGCACGCGCAGCATCTGCGTGCGGTTGTTGTACCCGTAGCTGACGTAGACCGGCGACCAGGTGGCGCCGCTCGTGGGGGCGCCCACGCGCAGGCGCTTGTACGAGTTGACCGTCGAGGCGGTGACGCCGATGTAGGCCCGGGCGTGGCGCTTCAGGCCGCCGATGAAGTGGTACGCCGTCTCGGAGAGCCCGAGCCCGCGCGGATCCTCCTCGTCCAGGAAGAGGTTCGTGTCGCCGTCCCAGAGCGACATGTGAAAGTGGCAGCCGTTGCCCGTGAGATGGCTGAAGGGCTTCGGCATGAACGTCGCGAGCTGGCCGCGCTGCTGCGCGAGCGTGTGCACCATGTAGCGGAAGAAGATCGCCCGGTCGCAGCTCGCGAGCGCGTCCGTATAGGTGAAGTTCTGCTCGAACTGCCCGTTCGCGTCCTCGTGGTCGTTCGCGTAGTTGCCCCAACCGAGCCCGTTCACGTAGTTGGAGACCGTGCGCAGGAAGTCGTAGTTTCGAGTGAGCCCCTTGAGGTCGTAGCAGGGCTTCTCGAGCGTGTCGAGGGGGTCGGCGAGCTCGATCCCGCCGTCTGCCGTCCCCCGCAGGAGGAAGTACTCGAGCTCGAGGCCCATCATGAACTCGAAGCCCTTCGAGCGGGCGCGCTCGAGCTGGCGCCGGAGGATCGTGCGGGGGTCGTACGGCCACTCCTCGCCCTCGACCGTGACGTCGCAGGCGAAGCGCGCAAGCGACGGCTCCCACGGGACCGGCGTGAAGCTCGAGAGGTCTGGCATCGCGGCGATGTCCGGGTCGCTCGGCAGCTGCCCCAGCTCTCCCGCCGCGAAGCCCGCAAACCCGGCGCCGTCCGTGACGAGGTCGTCGAGGTGCGCAGCCGGCACGAGCTTCGCGCTCGGCCGCGCGTACATGTCTACGAACTGCGCGAAGTAGAACTCGACCCCGCGGTCCTCGGAGATCCGTCGGATCTCGTCCACGGTGGGCGCTACGGCGGTCGCGGCCATGCCTCTCCTCCTCTGGAAGACCCGGGTAGTGGGCAGCGAGCCTAACGCCCGCCGGCTCCAGGGGGAAGGCGCCTCGGCCGGGAAACGGCCCAGTAGACTCGGCCGCCGATGGATCTCGACGGCAAGGTCGCGCTCGTGACCGGCGCGGGCAGGGCATCGGCCACGCGATCGCCGAGCGCTTCGGGCGCGAGGGCGCCTCCGTCGTCGTCAACTACTTCGGCTACGAGCAGGAGGCGCAGAGGCTCGCGCAGGAGCTGAGCGACAGCTGCCGGCGCTCGATCGCGCTCTCGGCGGACGTCTCCGACTCGCGGCAGGTCGCGGACCTGGTGGCCCGCGCGAGCGACGAGCTCGGCGGGATCGACGTGCTCGTCAACAACGCCGGCATCGAGCGCGAGGCGCCCTTCCTCGAGATCGAGGAGTCGATCTGGGACGAGGTGATCGCCGTCGACCTCAAGGGCGCGTTCCTCTGCGCCCAGGCGTGTGGGCGCGCGATGCGCGACCGGGGAGGCGGCTCGATCGTGAACGTCTCGTCCATTCACGAGGACTATCCCTTCCCCGGGTTCACGCCGTACTGCGCGGCGAAGGGCGGCCTGCGGATGCTGATGCGCAACGCAGCGCTCGAGCTCGCGCCCTTCGGGATCCGCGTCAACAACATCGCCCCCGGCGCGATCGCGACGCCGATCAACGAGAAGACGCTCAGCGATCCCGAAAAGGTGGCGGCCGTGCAGCGGATCGTGCCGCTCGCCCGCTTCGGTCGGACGGACGAGGTGGCCGAGCTGGCGCTCTTCCTCGCCTCCGAGCGCTCCTCCTACGTCACCGGCTCGACCTACTACGTCGACGGAGGTTACGTCCGGTACGCGCAACCGCTGTAGACGGCTCGCGACGGCGCCCGCCCGAGCGCGTAGGGTGCAGCGAACCCGACGAAAGGACTCCCATGGAGCTCTTCGATTCGCTGGCGGCGGCCGGCCGCCGCTGGAACGTCCTCGAGCACCCGTTCTACCGGCGCTGGAAGGCGGGCGAGCTGGAGCCCGGCGAGCTCTCGTACTACGCCGGGCAGTACAGGCATGCCGCTGCTGCTCTCGCGGCGACGGCGAGGGACGCGACCGAGCTCGCGGGCCCCGAGCACGCGGCCGAGGAGGCTGCGCACGTCCGCCTGTGGGACCTGTTCGCCGCTGCAACCGGCGGCTCCGCGACCGCCGAGCCCTCGCCCGAGACGCAGACGTGCGTCGAGGCCTGGACTGGAGCGAGCGACCCGCTGGAGGCGCTCGCGATCCTGAACGCGATCGAGTCGGCACAGCCGGCGATCTCGACGACGAAGCTCGCGGGCCTCGTGGAGCACTACGGCTTCGAGCGCGGCGGTGCCGGCACGGCGTACTTCGAGCTCCATGCCGAGCGGGACGTCGCGCACGCGAGCGAGTCGCGCGCCCTCCTCGAGGAGCATGCGACCGCAGCCGATACACCGCGGCTCGTCGCGGCGGCCGAGCGGGCGCTCGAGGGGAACTGGACGCTGCTCGACGGTGTCGAGCGGCAGCGCGAGCTGGCTCCGGCCGGCGCGTAAGCGGAACGGCCGGGCTCAGAGGGGAGGCGGGGCCCGGGCGGGCCCCGCCTCCTACGGCGGGTGCTGGTAGGGCCCGCCCCGGGGGAAGAAGACACTCGCCGGATCGGACCCGTGCGACTGCGAGAAGACGGCGCCGAAGTCGACTCCGAGATTCGCGAGCCCCTCGTAGTCGCCCGTGAAGAAGCCGCGCGCGAACGGGGCCAGGCGCATGTCGAACGACGCGGTCGTCAGCTTCGTCTCGCTCCAGCTCGCCGGGCTCGTACATGCGGCGGGCGTGGTCGGATGACAGTGCACCGCGAAGTAGTCGGTCG
>JBBSIG010000186.1:0-5237 GCA_038232215.1 Gaiellales bacterium
GGGACCAGCTCGTCGAGCCGCAGCACGCGCTCAGATCGGCGCGTCGAACAGCCCGAACCAGCGCGAGAGGTCTGCCTCGATCGGCAGCTCGCGCTCGAGCTTCGCCTTCAGCTCGAGCTCCTCGGCGTTGTCCCGCTCCTGACCCTTCCCGGTCGGCACGAACGGCCAGAACGCGCCGCGCTTGTAGCCGTAGATCCAGTACACGGGGTGTCCGGGCCCCTCGAAGCGGAATCCGGCCGCGAGGAGCTGCCCGCCGAACCCCCGGGACTGCAGCTCGGAGGCGACCAGGTGCACGCTGGTGACGAGATCCTCGAGGTCCGGGTCCCGCACGATCAGCCACTCGTAGCCGTAGGTGTCGGTCTTCCGCTCGATCCTGGAGCCCGACTCGGCGGAGACGGACGCGAGCAGCTCCTGGATCTCGTTCTCGGCGCGGGTGAAGTCGCCGGCTGAGAGCGCCTTGAACGTCAGGGCCGCGGAGCCCGCCGACTTCAGCCCGAGCTCCGTCTCGAGCGTGACCTGCGCCGTCGTCAGCGCAAAGAGCCGGTCGCTCGCCGGCTCCTTGAGCTTCTTGCGTCCGAAGAGGACGTCGCCGAGGCCCACGCGAGACTAGAGCGCGGCCCGGCCCATCTCGCGGGAGATCTCGGCGAGGCGGGCGAGCCGCTTCTCGAGCGGAGGATGGGTGGCGAAGAGCTCGCCGGCCGCCTGCTTGACGTTCGTCGGAATGATGAAGAACGCGTTCATGCCCTCCACCTCGCGCAGGTCGCGCTGCGGGATCCGCAGCATGTCGCTCGAGATCTTCTGCAACGCGCTCATCAGGTGCTCGGGCGCGCCGGTGATGAGCGCGGCGCCGCGATCGGCCGCGTACTCGCGGTAGCGCGAGATCATCCGGATCAGGACGAAGCTGAGCGCGTAGGTGACGATCGAGACCGCGAAGACGATCAGCCAGATCGGCACGGAGTTGTTGTTGGAGTCGCGGTTGCCGCCCCCGAACATGCCCCCGTAGAGGCCGAAGCGGGTCAGCATCGCGGCGAGCATGGCGAAGAAGCTCGCGACCGTCATCACGAGCACGTCGCGATTCGCGACGTGCGAGAGCTCGTGCGCGAGCACGCCCTCGACCTCGCGCGGCTCGAGCCGCTGCCACAGGCCGGTCGTGACCGCGACGGCGGCGTGCCGCGGGCTGCGCCCCGTCGCGAACGCGTTCGGGACGTCCGTGTCGATCACGGCGATCCGCGGCTTCGGCAGGTCGGACATCGCACAGAGCCGCTCGATCATGTCGTGCAGAGCGGGCGCCTCGTCGCGCCCGACCACCTTCGCGCCGGAGGCCGCGAGGGCGAGCTTGTCGGACGTGTAGTACTGGAAAAAGGCGAGCCCGACCACGATCACGAGCATCGGAATGAGCCCGACGCTCAGGACCTGGAGCAGGATCACGCCGAAGAGGACGTAGAGCAGACCGAGCGTGCCGCCTGCGAGCAGCATCCGCAGCGAAAGCTTCGCGTCGCGTCCGTATGCCTTGCGTTTCATCGAGAATCGATCTCCTTGGAGCAACGTAGAGGTACCTGGATTCTAGCTGCGGCCGGTGTTGCGCTCACGTTAATCCCGGCCGCGCCGGCTGCACGCCCTCCGGTCTCCGTGCTGGTCGTCCCGCCGTTTCCGCCCGAGCAGCTCGCGGGCCGAGGGGCCGTCGGGCTGCTCGTGCCCGGAGCCGGGGCGAGTGTGACCCGGGCCGGGGCCCTGGCCGCCCTCGAGCGAGGAAAGGTCCGTAACTCGGTGCTCGGCGGCATCCCACCAGGGCCACCGCTGATCCGGCCCGCGCGCCGGCCGGGACGGATCACGATCTACGTCTCGCTCCCGTCCCCCGGCCGCCACCACAACGTCCGGCGGTACGGAATCGCGGTCGTCGGCGGCGGGTATCGCGGGTTGCTCGTCTCCGACGCGACGCGCATCCGCGGGCTCGTCTCCGTCGCGGACGTGGCGCCCGCAGCGGTCGCGCTCGGAAGAGGCGGCAGGCCTGGGCTGCGCTCGCGAGCGGCGGCCGACGCGCCGGGCGAGCTACGGGAGCTCGACCGCCGCCTGACCTCCGCCCACGACGCGCGCGGGCGTGCGAGCCTCGCGCTCGCGCTGCTGCTCGTCGGGTTTGCGCTGCTCGCACCGCGCGCCGGCCTCCTCGTCGCTCCGGCCGCGCTCGGGGCAGCGCTCGCGCTGTCGGCGCTCGGCCGCACGAGCGCCGCCGTCCTCACCCTTGTGGCCGCTACGGCAGCGGCCTTCGGCTCGCGGCTGCAGCTCGCCGGCGTCGTCGCGGCGTTCCTCGCCGCCTTCCTGGTCATCCTCGTAGCGTGGCCCGAGACGGCCGCCCTTGCCGCCGTCGGCCCCCACCCCGACGGCGGCGGACGCTTCTACGGGGTCACCAATCAGGTCGAGACGCTGCTGCTGGCCCCCGTCCTCGCCGCCGGCTCGGTCGTCGGGGCGTGGGGCCGCGCCGCGCTGGCGGCCCTCGCGCTCGTCGCGATCGGCTGGAGCCAGGCCGGAGCGGACGGGGGCGGCGTCGTCGTGCTCGCCGCCGGATTCCTCATCCTCGCGCTCCGGCTCCGGGCCCGGCGGCTGACGCCTCGCCGCCTGGCCGCGGCCGCCCTCGGCGCCCTCGTGCTCGCCCTCGCCCGGGTCGGCCTCGATGCCGCGCTCGGCGGCTCGAGCCACGTCACGCGGACGGTCGGGAACGGGCCCGGCGCGCTCGCCGGCGAGCTTGCGCACCGGCTCGATGCCTCGTACGCGCAGGCGACCTCGTCCGCCGGCAAGCTCGCCCTCGTCCTCCTGTGCGCCGCGACGCTCGCTTACATCGCGCAGCGAGAGCCCCGGCGAGCGACCGTCGACGCATTGCTCGTCGCACTCGCGGTCTCCCTCCTCGTCAACGACACGCCCACCGACGTGCTGGGCTACGGCGTGCTCTCATGCCTCGCGCTCCTCGCGTGGGAGCGGGTTCGAGAGACGGGTCCGTGAGCCGCTTGAGTACACTCGCCGCGATGCGGCGCCGAGCGCTTCTCATCCCTCTCCTGCTCGCCCTCGCCGTCGCGGGCTGTGGAGGCGGCAAGAGCGTCACTGCGACGCCGCAGACCGTCGAGGGCACGGTCAAGACAGAAGGCGCGGGCAAGGGTCTCTTCGCCGCCAACGGCTGCAACGCCTGCCACACGTACAAGCCGGCCGGCTCGAAGGCGACCATAGGGCCCGACCTCGACAAGCTGGAGCAGTACGCGAAGCGGGCGAACCAGCCGCTCGACCAGTTCACGCACGAGTCGATCGTCAACCCGAACGCGTACGTCGAGAAGGGCTATCCGAAGGGCGTCATGCCGAACTTCGGGAGCCTGTCGAAGGACAAGGTCGACGCGCTCGTCGAGTTCCTGACCAAGCCGGCCTGAGCCTCCCGGCCGGCTTTCCACGCCGGGTGCGGGCGCTCGCCTGCGATCTCGACCGTACGCTGATAGACGCGGGCGGGATTCTCCGCCCGCGCACGATCGCGGCCATCGGGCGGGCACGCGCGGCCGGAATCCACGTCATCCTCGTCACGGGCCGCATGTTCCAGTCCGTCCGCCCGTACGCACTCGAGGCCGCTCTCGACGATCCCGTCGTCTGCTACCAGGGCGCGCTCGTGGCGGAGCCCGTGAGCGGCCGCTGGCTCCGCCACGTGCCCATCCCGGTCGAGCTCGCGCGCGAGGCGATCACGGCGATCGAGGAGCTCGACCTGCCGCTCAACTGCTATGTCGACGACGACCTGTACGTCGCGCGGGAGACGCCGGCCTCCGAGCGGTACGCGCGCTTCCAGCACCTCGAGGTACACGCCGTCGGCAACCTGCGCGCCTGGCTCGACCGCCCGCCCACCAAGCTCGTCTGCATCGGCGAGCCCGAGGTGCTCGACGTGGTCGCTCCCGGGCTGAAAGAGCGCTTCGCGGGAAAGCTCTTCATCGCGAAGTCGCTGCCCTACTTCCTCGAGCTCGCGAGTGCCGAGGTCTCGAAGGGCGACGGGATCGCGTTCGTCGCCGACCGGCTCGGGTTCACGCCCGCGGAGACGGTCGCCTTCGGCGACGGCGAGAACGACGTCGAGCTGCTCGAGTGGGCCGGCTACGCCGTGGCGGTCGCGAACGCGCACGAGCGTCTGCTCGAGCTCGCCGACCTCGTCTGCCCCCCAGTCGAGGAGGAGGGCGTCGCCACCGTGATCGAGGCACTTCTAGACTCCCGCGCATGATCGACCTGAAGGCGGCCCGGAGCGATCCCGAGCGCTTCCGCGCCGCCGTCGCGCGGAAGGGTGCCGGCGCTGCGTTCGACGACCTGCTCACGGCAGACGAGCGCTGGCGTGCCCTCGTCCCGCGCGTGGACGAGCTGCGGAGCCGACAGAAGCTGGCCGGGAAGCCGACGCCCGAGCAGGCGGAGGAACTGAAGCGCGCAAAGGATGACCTACGCGCGGCCGAGCAGGAGCTCGCGGCCGCGGAGGCCGCCCGGGACGAGGCGCTCGCCCGCGTGCCGAACCCGCCCGACGAGTCGGCCCCGGACGGCGACAGCGAGGACGACGCACAGGAGCTGCGGCGCTGGGGCGAGCCGCCGAGGATCGAGACGCCGCGGGAGCACACCGAGCTCGGGCGCTTCGAGATGGAGCGCGCCGCCCGGCTCTCCGGCTCTCGCTTCGGCTATCTCGTCGGCGACACCGCTCTCCTCGCGCTCGCGCTCTACCGCTTCGTGCTCGATCAGCTCGTCGCGGCTGGCTTCACCCCCATGCTCCCACCGGTTCTCGTGCGCGAGGAGGCGATGTACGGGACCGGCTTCTTCCCCACGGAGAAGTCGAACATCTACGCGGTCGAGAGCGACGGCCTCTATCTCACCGGGACCTCCGAGGTCGCCCTCGCCGGCCTGCACATGGGCGAGGTGCTCGAGGAGCTACCGCTTCGCTACACGGCGTTCTCGACCAACTTCCGCCGCGAGGCCGGCGCCGCCGGGCGCGACACGCGCGGGATGTTCCGCGTCCATCAGTTCAACAAGGTCGAGATGTTCGTCTTCTGCCGGCCGGGCGAGTCCCGGCCCGAGCACGAGCGCCTCGTCGAGCTCGAGGAGGGCATCGTCCGGCAGCTCGGGCTGCCCTACCGCGTCGTCAACGTCGCGGCCGGCGACCTCGGCGACCCGGCCGCGAAGAAGCTCGACCTCGAGGCCTGGTTCCCGAGCCAGGGCCGCTACCGCGAGATCACCTCGTGCTCGAA
>JBBSIG010000187.1:0-5236 GCA_038232215.1 Gaiellales bacterium
CGCACCGTAGGCGGGAAGCGGCCCGTGAGGATGCCGTTCTCGTCCGTGAGCTCGATCGCGCGGCAGCGCTCACCCTCCCAGGGCAGGAAGGTCTCCAGGATCCACTTGCTCTTCTCGAGGTGCTCCTGCGGCGTCGAGACGTCGCTCCAGCAGTCCATCGGCCCGCCGGGGACGCCCTCGAAGACCATGATCTCGCAGGGACCGCTCGTCGTCAGCGCGGGGAAGACGAAGTACTCCCCGACGGTGGGGATCAGGTTGAAGCAGACCGCCGAGTACTCCGGCCGCGGCGTCATGCCCGTGACGTAGGTGAGCGCGAGGGCCCGCATCGGCCCTTCGTAGGGGGATCGCTCGGGCGAGCGCTCGAAGAGCCGCGTGATCTCGCCCTTGCCCGCCGCGGCGACGACGAGGTCGTTCTCGGCGGCATACCGCTCGAGGTCGTCGACCCCGGCGTCGTGGATGACCACCTTGCCGCCCTGCCGCTCGAGCTCGTCCATCCAGCGCAGCATCTTCAGGCGCTGGTCGACCGACTGGGCTGGGGCCTCGAGGCGGGAGGCCCAGTCGATCGCCTTGCCGCTGCCGTCCGGCGCAGGCACGACGAGCGAGATGCCCTCGACCGATGGGCACTCGCCGTCCCAGTAGTTGATCCCGAGGTCGCGCTCGTGCTGCAGCGCGGCGTCGAACATGCACTGGCTCGACATGACCCGGCCGTCGTGGATGTCCTCAGGAGTCCGGTTGGAGACGACGGTCACGTCGTAGTCGCTCTGGACGAGGCCGAGCGCGAGCTGGAGTCCGGCCTGGCCGGCACCGACGATCAGGATCTTGCTCATCGTGCGGTCACCTCACTCTGTGAGTTTCGGGATGGCGGGCTCGGCCTGCTCGGGCCCCATGGCGGAGTAGCCGCCGTCGACGGCGTAGTCGGCGCCGGTGACGAAGGACGCGTCGTCGGAGCAGAGGAAGAGCACGACGCTTGCGACCTCCTCGGGGTTCCCGACCCGCCCCAGGAGGTGGAAGGGCGCGGCGACGCGATCCGTCTTCGCGCGGTCGTCGCCGGAGAGCCCGACCATGATCTTCGACCACGTCCAGCCGGGAGAGACCGAGTTGACGCGGATGTTGTCCGCGGCGAGGTCCAGCGCCATGTTCCGGGTCAGCTGGACGAGCGCCGCCTTCCCGACCGGATAGAGCCAGCGGCCGGTCTGCGCCACCTTGGCCGAGATGGAGGTGAAGTTGACGATCGACCCGCCCCCGCGCGCGACGAGGTGAGGGTGCGCCGCCTTCGCCGTCATCACCGCGCTCGCCACGTTCACGTCGAGCGACTCCAGCCAGTCCGCACGGCTCGACGCGAATCCCTCGTCGACGTAGGAGCAGGCGAGGTTGACGAGGATGTCGACGCCGCCGAATCGCTCGACGGCCGCCTGCGTGAACGCGGCGATCTGCCCGTCGTCTCTGATGTCCGTCTCCACGAACAGGCAGCGGTCGCCGAGCTCGGCCTCGAGGGCGCGACCGCCCTCCACGTCGATGTCCGCGACCGCCACGCGGACGCCCTCCTGCAGGAACGCCCGGACGAGGGCGGCTCCGATCACCGTCGCGCCGCCCGTCACCAGGGCCGTCCTGCCGCTCAGTCCGCGCATCGTGCCTCCGTCGTCGTCACAACCACCATTTCCCGATCCCGAGATCGTCGGCGATCGCCCCCGCCGCGTTATAGCCGCACGCGCCGCTGATCGAGCCGCCGGGATGCGTCGAGGCGCCGCACAGGTAGACGTTCTCGAACGCGGTGCGGTACGGCGGGTGCTCGTAGAACGGACGGAAGACACCCAGCTGGTCCTGCGTCATCTCGCCGTGGTTCCAGTCGCCGTGGCGCATGCTCGGCATCACGCGCTCGATGTCGATCGGACTCGACACGTAGCGGGCGACGATGTTCGTCGGCTCCAGCCCGGACGCGTACCCGCGCCACCGCTCGAGCACGAGCTCCGCGTAGCCCTCGCGCGCGTCCTCCCAGCCGCCGTCGCGCAGCTCGTACGGCGCGATTTGCTCGACGAAGCACGCCTCCTTGCCCTGCGGCGCGAGACCCGGCTCGAAGAGCGACGGGTGGACGCTGAAGAGCCCGGGCGTCCGAGGCAGGGCGCCCAGCCGGCAGTCGGACGCGTTGTCCTCGAGCACCTGCAGGTCCTCGCACATCGAGACCGCGAAGCAGCTCTGCACCTTCGGCTCGAACCCCGCGGCCTGCCAGCGGACGGGCGCATCGAGCGCGAGGTAGAGGCAGAACATGGACATCGCGTCGTAGCGCCACCGCTTGACCGAGCGCGCGAAGTCCGCGCCGAGCTCCGCCTCACCGACGAGCTCGAGGAACGTCATCCGCGGATCGAGGTTCGAGACGACGGTCGTCGTCTCGATCCGCTCCCCGCCGTCGAGGCGCAGCGCGGTCGCGTGGCCGTCGGAGACCTCGATCTGGCGGACGGGCGAGCCCACCCGCACGCGGCCGCCGTGCTCCTCGAGGAACGCGACCATCGCCTGCGCGAGCCGGTTCGATCCGCCGACGGCGATCGCCCAGCCGAACGGCTCCATCGACCCGGCGAGCATCACCGGATAGTTCGCGCCGAGCCCGAACACGTCGCCGGTGCCAGCGAGCTGGGCGACCCAGAAGCCGATCCACGTCTGCACCTCGGGGCAGTCAAAGAGCGCCCGCGCCAGGTGGTTCGGCGTCGTGAGGTTCCCCCACAGCAGCCCGAGCCCTTCCGGGGTGTCCTCGAACGGCGCGAGCTCCCGCGACGGCGGCTGCGGCGGCGCGTAGAGCGACGGGAGGATCGCGTCCTCGAGTGCGCCGCGGTACACATGCGCGAGCTCGCGGAACGTCTCTGCGTCCCGCTTCGAGAACCGCGCGATGCTGCGGACGGTCTCGTCCAGGTTCAGGCTGCAGACGAGGGCGCGCCCGTCCGGGAACACATGCGCGAACTGGTTCTCCGGCCAGATGTAGCGCGCGCCGTGGCGCTCCAGCTCGAGGTCGCGGTAGACCGGTCCCCAGTGGATCAGGCCGTGGAAGTTGGAATGGAAGTTGTGCGTGAACCCGGGAGCGGTTACCTCGTCGGTCGCGCAGCCGCCGCCGGCGACGTCGCGCGCCTCGATGACGATCACCTTCTGGCCCGCCTTGGCGAGGTAGCCCGCGCAGGCGAGGCCGTTGTGTCCGCCGCCGACGATCGCCACGTCCCAGCGCTTGCTCATCAGTGGTAGCGGTGGCCGCCGTCGACGTTGATCGTCTGGCCGGTGATCCAGGACGATTCGGGCCGGACGAGGTACGCGACGCAATCCGCGACGTCCTGCGGGCGCCCGGGCCGCGCCACCGCCTGCTCCGGCACGATCTCGTCGAAGATCTCGCCTTCCTCGGCGAGCGCCTGTTCGGTGGCGATCAGGCCGGGCGTGATCGCGTTGACGGTGAGCCCGTGCGGTCCGGCCTCGCTCGCGAGCGCACGGGTGAAGCCGATGATCCCACCCTTCGAGGCGACGTACGCCGACAGACCCGGGTACCCGATGAAGAAGGTCGCCGAGGAGATGTTGACAATGCGCCCGTAGCCCCGCTCGCGCATCGGGCCGTAGACCGCGCGGCTGCAGAGGAAGACGCTGTCCAGGTTCGTCCGGAGCACGCGGTGCCAGTCGGCGAGCGTCATCTCCGCGAAGTCGACGTGCGGATAGATGCCTGCGTTGTTGACGAGGATGTGAATCCCTCCGCGGTCGCCGAGGATGCGTGCGAACGCCCGCTCGACCGCCTGCTCGTCGGCCACGTCGACGCCGCTCTCGAGGTCGAGGATCTCGACGGTGGCGCCGTCGGCGCCGAGCCGTTCCGCGATCGCGCGGCCAAGGCCGCGCGCGCCGCCGGTGACCACGGCGACGTGCCCCTCGAGCGTCAACTCTCGCTCCGCGAGTCCCAAAGGCCGCGCAGGTTCTCCCATTCGCCCTGCGCCGGGTCGTCGCTCGGCGTTAGGTAGCGCGCGCCGGGGAAGTCGCGTGCGGGCGGCGTGAAGCTCCCACGCTCGACGAGCCGCTGGATGTTGCCGCGGTAGATCTCGTCGACCTCCGCATGCCGCTTCGGCTCGTCCTCGAGCCAGAGGTTCTTCGGATGGATCGGCTCCTCGTACATGCGCCGGAAGACCTCGGTCCGCAGATCCTTCATCCAATTCGAGTTCAGGTTCATGGTCCGGAAGTGACGGAGCGCTTCGATGTCGATCACGCCCGCGACGAAGGTGTTCGCGCCCGACGAAGTGTGGCCGAGCACGCTGCCCGTGTAGTCGACGATGTGCGAGTTCCCGTTCGCGATGTCGTAGGGGTGCTCCATCGCCGGGTGCACGTAGACCGGACCGACGTTGGGGCAGATCATGTAGAGGTTGTTGAAGTGCGCGTGGGCCCGGTTCTGCAGCAGCCACGTGCCGCCGGGCTCGAGCCCCGCCTGCGTCATCGGCACCGCCTCGCTGGGCCGGTAGACGACCTCGGCGCCGTTGAACGCGAGCGCCCTGACGGCCTCCGGATACTCGCCGTCGGAGCAGCAGATCGTTCCGAGGTTGCCGATGTCGGTGGTGCGCAGCACGGGATAGAACGCGTCGATGCCGTCCCCGAAGAGCTCGACCCAGCGGTCGTAGACGTCGTGCGGCGTGCACGAGTGCTCGCGGCACCAGAGATGGTTCTTCGCCGCCCGATGGACGATTTCGCCGTCGGGCGAGATGACGAACAGCATGTTGAAGAAGCGGTTCTCCATCACCTCCGGCCAGCGCGCCTTGCACTGGACGACGACGTACGTCCGGTACTGCCGCGCGAGCGCCGCGAGCCGGTCGGTCTCGGGCCCGGGGACGTCGATGAAGAGCTCCTCGGCCGCGGTCGTATGCGGGAGGTCGAAGATCTCGTCGGTGAAGCCGGTCAGAGCGCCCTCGGCGAGCGCGATCAGCTTTACCGGCATGTTGATCCCGATGATCGAGACGGCCGCGTGGATTCCGCCCTCGACGATCCGCAGGTTCCGCTCGATGTCCCGGCGCGAGCCGACGCCGTGGACGATGGTCGAGAGGCCGACGGCCAGGTACGGCGCGACCGGCTCCCTCTGCTCGTTCGTGGTGGACACGCGCGTCAGATCGCCGGGGGAACGGGCGACGACGTCTTCTCCTCGACCAGGTTCTCGCCGGGCTCGTCCTCGCCGATGATCCGCGCCATCCGGTCGAAGCGAGCTGGCGCCGTGGTCGACAGCACCGCGAGGATCGCG
>JBBSIG010000188.1:0-5232 GCA_038232215.1 Gaiellales bacterium
AGACGGCGGTCGACGGCTGCGGCGTCGTCACCTTCGGACTCCCGCTCGAGCGCATGGCGCACGCGTTCTCGCGGCTCGAGCGCCTCGACGCCGGCGACCGGGTCGCGGCCGCCATGCGCGCCCATCCCGGGCTCGTCCGCGGTGAGGGAGCGGCCGACACGCGACTGATGCGCGAGCTGCCCGGCTGGACGGCGAAGGGCGGAGCCGAGGGGCTGCTCTGCGCCGCGGGGCCGGACGGCCTCGGGGTCGCGCTCAAGGTCGGGGACGGCAGCACCCGCCCGCTCGTTCCCGCGCTCGCCTGCTTCTTCCGCCACCTGGGCCACGAGCTTGCCGGCTTCTCGCCCGTGCCCCTCGAGAACGCCCGCGGCGAGCAGGTGGGCGAGCTCGCCGCCAAGGAGTGAGAATCGCCCAAAATCGGTGTTCTCATCACCGCGGAGGCGGTGTAGTATCCGGCCCCTGAGGTGAGCCGGGTGGAGTTCAGCACCGGCTCTTTGCGCGTCCAGGCAGGTCGAGACCCGTCCACCCACGCGAGAAAGCCGAGGTCAATGCTCACCGTCGACATCTCCCTCCCCGACGTCGAAGAACTGCAGAAGCTCGTCACGGACGGGCAGGAGAAAGGATTCCTCACCTACGACGAGATCGTCGCGGCACTCGAGGACGTCGACCTCACCAAGGAGCAGATCGAGGATTTCTACACCTACCTGATCGACCATTCCATCGAGCTGATGGAGGGCGAGCAGCACAAGCACCCGCCCCACGAGCAGCCTGCGCTCGCCGAGGAGGAGAAGGGGCCGAAGCTCGACCTCGCCGTCGAGCCGTCCCTCGACTCGCTCCGGCTCTACCTGCGCGAGATCGGCAAGGTCTCGCTGCTGACGGCCGACCAGGAGGTCTACCTCGCGAAACGCATCGAGCGCGGGGACATGGCCGCGAAGACCCAGATGACCGAGGCGAACCTCCGCCTCGTCGTCTCGATCGCGAAGAGCTACCTCGGACGCGGCCTCTCGTTTCTCGACCTGATCCAGGAAGGCTCGCTCGGGCTCATCCGCGCGGTCGAGAAGTTCGACTACCGCAAGGGCTACAAGTTCTCGACCTACGCGACGTGGTGGATCCGGCAGGCCGTCACGCGCGCGATCGCCGACAAGGCGCGCACGATCCGAATCCCGGTCCACATGGTCGAGAAGCTGAACAAGGTCGTGCACATCGAGCGCCAGCTCGTGCAGCGCCTGGGCCGCGAGCCGCGGCCCGACGAGATCGCCGCCGAGCTCGAGATCGCGACCGAGGAGGTGCGGGAGATCCTGCGCATGGCGCAGCTTCCGGTCTCGCTCGAGAAGCCGATCGGCGAGGAGGAGGACTCCGAGCTCGGCGACTTCATCCAGGACGAGCAGGCCGAGTCGCCCTTCGACACGACCTCGCTCTCGCTGCGCCGGGGCGACATCGACCACGCCCTCTCCTCGCTGCCCGAGCGCGAGCGCAAGGTGATCGAGCTCCGCTTCGGCCTCTCCGGCGCGCAGCCGTGCACGCTCGAGGAGGTCGGCCGGGCGTTCGGCGTCACGCGGGAGCGGATCCGTCAGATCGAGAACAACACGCTGAAGAAGCTCGAGTCGCTACCGGAGGCGCAGGGCCTCAAGGACTGCGCCGGCTAGAGCCCCGAGCGCGGAGGGGCGGCTGCCTCGAGCACGCGCTCGGCAGGCACGAAGAGCCGGCAGTGCGGGCACTTGAAGCCGTTGTAGCGAGCGGCTCGACCGTGGATGGCCTCGGCGCGGAAGCTCTTCTTGCAGTGCGGGCAGACGAGCTCGGGAAGCACGTTCTGCTCGGGCAGCTCGGTCACCGGGTCAACGTACCAGGACCGCTAGCGGCTCCTCCGAGCGGCTAGAGTCGCGCCCCGATGGACGACCCCTTCCGGAGAGCGGCGGCGGAGTTCGTCGGCACCTTCGCGCTCATCTTCGTCGGCGCCGGCTCCATCGCGACCGCCGCGACGATCGGCGATCCCTCGCTGATCGGGATCGCGCTCGCACACGGGCTGACGATCGCCGTGATGGTCTCCGCGGTCGGGCACATCTCGGGCGGGCACTTCAACCCCGCCGTCACCTTCGGCTTTCTCGTCACGCGGCGGATCGACGCTCGCCTGGCCGCGGTCTACTGGCTGGCGCAGCTCGCCGGTGCGACGGTCGCCGCGCTGCTGCTCCGCTGGATCCTCCCGGCGACCACCGTCGACCGGGTCGAGCTCGGCGCGCCCGCGCTCGGGGGAGGCGTGGGAGCCGGGGCCGGGCTCGTGCTCGAGGCGATCCTGACGTTCTTCCTCGTCTGGGTCGTCTTCGCGACGGCGGCGGATCCCCGCGGGACGTTCAAGTCGATCGCCGGCCTCGCGATCGGCCTCACCATCACCGCGGACATCCTCATCGGCGGGCCGCTGACCGGCGCCGCAGTGAATCCGGCGCGCGCGTTCGGGCCCCAGCTCGTGCAGGGCTTCTGGAGCGACGGCTGGATCTACTACGTCGGCCCGCTGCTCGGCGGCGCGGCCGCCGCGCTCGCCTACGACCGCCTGTACCTGCGGCCGCTCGCGCCGGTTCCCGTGGGCCCCGAGGAGACGGGGCTCGACGAGCCCCGGCCCGGCGAGACCGCCGCCTCGTAGCGCTCGCGGCTACTCGAAGCCTTCGGCAACCGTTTACGGTCGCTTACCGCGGCGCGGGAGGAGGCGCCGAGGACGGACCCGTCGCCAGCCGCGTTTCCAGACGCGGCGCTTGGGCTTCGCGCGCCGCGGTGGCGGAGGGGGCTGCTTACGCTTCGCAGGCGGGCGCTGCGGGCGCGGCGGGGGCGGTTTGGTGGCCGGCGGAGCCGGAGCCGGAGCCAAAGCCGGAGCGGCGGGCGCGGCCGGCTCGGCCGGCGCCGCCGGCGCGGGAGTCGGGTCGGCCGGGACCGGCGCGGTCGAAGCCTCGGGTGGGGGAGCCGGTGGCGGAGGCGTGACCTGAGGAGGACTGACGGTGGGCGCGGCGAGCACTGCGGCGACCCAGGGCGTTCGCCTGTCGACCGCCATTCGAGCCAGGTTGCCGGGGTCGCCGAAGAGCTCGATCCACCTCTCTGCGGCCAGGGTGCCGATCTGGGTGACGGTGCACTTGCACCCGGGGTGTGCGCGTCCCGCGTCGGCGGCCGCGGCGCTGGCGAAGAGCTTGCCGGCCGCGTGCGCGTGACACGACCGGCAGGCGTGGCAGCTGCGCGCCAGAGCTGCCTCGTCGGCGGCGCACGCTGGACCCGATCCCCACTCCGGGTCGAGCCCGAAGATCGCAAGCTCGCTGCTGGCGCGGCCGAGACCCGGGAGCACGCCGGCCGCAGCGAGGCCTCCGACGAGCAGCGTGGAGCGCCTCAGGAAGACCTGCCGAGAGACAGGCTCCGTCATCTCAGGATCCGAACCGACGCGGCTCGGGCCGGGGAGCCGCACCGGCCTTCTCCGGAGCTCGGCCCCGAAGGGGGGCCTCCCTGCCGAAGGTCTCCGATGCGGCATCCCGGCCCGAGCTCGGGGTTGCGCGTGGTTTGCATGCGACCGGGTATCGGGTCGCAGGCGCGGCCGACCCTCCCCCGAACGGGTGAGCCGGCCACCCCGACGGAGGCACTCGAGGCAAGGAGCTGCAATGAGAAAGGCCGGCTGCTCGACGAGGCGCCAGCGGGGCGAGCTCGTCGACTCGGAGCTGGCGCCGTACGTGCTCGCGACGATCCACCCCTCCGCCATCCTCAGACAGAGAACGGACGAGAGTCGCCGGACGGAGCTCGAGGCCTTCGTCGCCGATCTCTGCAAGGTGGCGCGGCTCCTGAAGAGCTCTTAGCGGAGCCGGATCGCGAGTGTCCAGCGTGTGCCCGCGCGGTCCCCTACGTACCACCTGACGCAGGTACGAGCCTTGCCGCGACGGGGCGGCGACAGGTGCCTTCGCGACGGGGAGCCTCGGCGCCGAGCCGCGCAGATCAAGGGCCTGCCGCGAGACGGACGGCGATGCTCGCGATGGCGAACGAGGCGATTCGCGCCGGGCCTCGATAGTGGCCTGACCCTGATGTGTAGGCAGGCCGAACCGCGGAGACAGGAGCGAGATGCAGGAGCAGCACCCGACGCCGCTAGGCGCCCTCGCCCGCGGGCTCGTCGCCGGTCTGATCGGCACGGCCGTGATGACCGGCTACCAGAAGGCGGTGCAGCGCCTGCAGAAGAATGGTCAGGGCGAGAACGACGACGGCGGCAAGACGTGGGAGGGCGCCTCCGCGCCGGCCAAGGTGGGCAAGCGCGTGCTCGAGGGCGTCTTCCGCGAGCCGGTCGGCGAGGACAGGATCCCCGTGCTCGAGAAGGGGATGCACTGGGGCTACGGCACGTCCTGGGGCGCCGTCTACGGGCTGGCGCAGGAGACGTTTCGGGGCAATCCGGTTGGCCACGGCCTCGCCTTCGGCGTCGGTGTATGGGGCATGAGCTATGCGCAGCTCGTGCCGATGAAGCTCTACGAGCCGCCGTGGAAGTACCCGCTCGAGGACCTTGCCGTCGACCTCTCGTACCACCTCGTCTACGGCCTCGGCGTCGCCGGCGCCTATCGCCTGATCGCAGGGCGCTAGCCGCTGCGCGGCTCGGCCGCCGCTACGAGTCGAGCAGCTTCGAGCCGGTGCTGCTCCAGCTCCGCGAGCTGAGCGTCGGCCCTGCGCTCGAGCGAAACGAGATCGATGCTGCGCAGGGACTCGTCGTCGACCTCGCGGAGGGCCCGCCACAACGCGCGCTTGCCGGTGGCTCCGAGCACGAGTCCCTCGAGCTCGAGGAGCCGGCTCAGCGGCGAGTAGCCTCGGAGCCGTCCGTTCAGCTTGAGGCGGCCGGCACGCTCGGCGGCGAGGGCGAGCCCGTGCTTGAGACTCGAGACCTCGGTGCGCGGGCCCGCTGCATCAGCGTCTCGAGCGCCGAGCGATCCTCGGCGATCTCGACGAGCAGGCGCTCGAGAAACGCGCCGAGGGGCGTCCCGCGGTTGTTGCGGAGCGAGCGCCTGGCGAGCTCGCCTCCGAGAATCGAGCCCGCGAGATGGTCGGCGAGGTAGATGCCGAGCAGACGGTTCAGAAGTGCGTGCGTACCCGCTCGCCCGGGCGGCGAATCCCTGCGGCGCGGTGGCTCCTCAGCCCGACGCGAGCCGCGCCTCGAAGGACGAGTCGTCCTCGCAGCTCACCGTGCGCCCGACGATCGAGTAGCGGGTCGTTTGGCCGTTACCGCGCACGGTGCGG
>JBBSIG010000189.1:0-5214 GCA_038232215.1 Gaiellales bacterium
CAGGAGCGCGGCTCGCGGCTCTCGCTCGGCCAGCGTCAGCTGATCGCGTTCGCCCGCGCGCTCCTCGCCGACCCGCGCATCCTCGTGCTGGACGAGGCGACGTCATCGGTGGACATCGGCACGGAGCGGAAGATCGAGCGCGCGCTGCGCCTGCTGCTCGCAGACCGGACGGCCTTCATCATCGCCCACCGGCTGTCGACGATCCGGGACGCCGACCTGATCGTCGCGCTCGAGCACGGCCGCGTCGTCGAGCAGGGAACTCACGACGAGCTGCTGGCCGCGGGTGGCCTCTACCGGTCGCTCTACGGCGACTGGGCCGCGGACGCCGCGTAGCGGTCACTCGCGCACGAGCTCGATCCTCGGAACGAGCACCTCCGTGTCGCTGACGACGTCGATGGCGCAGGCCGGTGCGCGAGGCGGGCGTGGCTCCTCGACGGGGATCGTGAAGGTCTGTGCCTCACGTGCGCCGAGCCGGATCGTCCGCAGGTGCGTGCCGTCGTCCTTCTGCACGTCGAGCGTGGTCGTCGCCGACGAGAGCGACTGGAGTCCGAGCCGCAGCTCGCCGCCCGGACAGCCGTACTCGACGAGGTGCGCCTGCTGGCGGAGCAGCGGCACGTCTCCGAGCTCCGCGGTGAACTGGAGCCCCTGCACCCACTCGAGCATGCGGGCCGGCAGCTCGAGACGCCAGAGCGCGAGCTTCGTCCCGGGCTCCTGGGCCAGTTTGCGGCCCGCGAAGCGGAGCACCTCCGACGCGACCGCTACCTGGGGCGGAGCAACAGTCGGATCCCCCGAGACGAGCGCGCCGTCCGCCGCGACGCCGAGCGGGATCTGCGGCATCGGCCCGATCACGGCGCCGCCCGGCAGGTCGAAGACGTAGTCGAGCCGGCGGTTCCAGAAGAGGCTCCGCCAGACGGAGTCGGACGAGACCTCCGCGCTGACCACGAAGGACACCGGCTCCTCCGTCGCGCGGTCGATCCAGCTCCGCTCGACTCCGACGGACGCGACCCGCTCCGATCGGGAGGCCGTCGCGATCTCCCCGCCGGCGGCGATCGACGTCCCCGCAAGGAGCGCGAGCAGGCCCGCGAACAGAGTCCAGCGGGCTCGACGAGGGACGAGCACCAGGGCCGCGAGCGCCGCCGCTCCCACCGCGAGCACGACCGCGCGCGGACCTGCCCCGATCCAGCCGTGCACACGATCGACGGCCGTGAGCGTGAACGAGTCCCAGACCCCCTCCCGGTTGATCAGCGCCGCCACGGGCAGGCGAACGAGCAGGGCGGCCGCCGCCGCGACCACCGCGACCGTCGCCCAGCGCGGCCGGGGCGCTCCCCGGTCGAGCCAGAGGCAGAGCCCGAGAAAGAGCACCGGCGCGAGCCCGATCAGGTCGCGCTCCGCGAGACGGTTCTCGACGTGGCGCGAGCCGAAGACGCCGACCTCGATCGTGAACCAGAGCACTGCGCTGAGCGCCACGGCGACAAACGCACGCATCGCCGGCGGAGCAGACGGCCCACGGCGCGCCGCGACTGCGACGAGGACGAGGGCGCAGAGCGGGACGACTCCCGTCAGCAGCAGGAGATCGGCCGCGTAGTGCAGGATCCAGTAGCCGCTCTCCGCGAGCGAGTACCCGCCCTCTCCCGCAGGCGCGTAAGCGCCGAGGATCCGGCTGGCAGGCCCGCCGGTGACGAGCAGCCAGGCGCACAGGCCGAGCCCGGCGAGCACCAGTGGGACCAGAGTCGGGGCGAAGCGGAGCAACGACGCCCGCGACCGCTCGGACAGCAGCGTCGAGGCGAGCGCGGTCAGCAGCACCGGTAGGAGCACGACCGCCTGCAGGCGAGTCCCGAGCGCGAGCGCGAGCGCCCCGAGGAGCAGCTGCTGGGCGCGGAGCGTCGGCCGGGCGAGCGCCGCCGCCGCCGCCCAGAGCGCGAGCACGACGACCGGGAAGAAGAGCACCTCCGTCATCGCGAGCCCCGAGTAGGCGAGCCCCGGGAGCGCGAGCGTGAGGGCCGCAGCCGCGAGCGCCCAGCCGCGGGCCATCAGCGAGCGGCCCCACAGGTAGACCGGGATCGCGGTCGCCGACATCACGAGGGCCTGCAGCGCCCTCAGGACGACGAGCCCCTGGTCGACGCTCCCGAGCCGTAGAGGCAGCCCCGCGAGCGCCGGGTAGAAGAGGCTGTAGAACGGCGTCGGCCGAGACAGGATCTCGAGCGTCCCGTCCGACCAGAGGCTCTGCCCTAGCTGGCTGTAGACGACCTCGTCCGGCACGATCCAGCCCGGAGTCACCGAGAGCGCGGCCCCGAAGCGAACGAGCGTGGAGACGACGACGAGCGCGGCGAGCAGCAGCCAGATCGGCGCGGTCGAGAGCCTGCGGGCCAACAGCGCTCGCAACCTATCGAAGCGCGCGGACTAGAGTTGCTCCGTCATGGCGCTCGATCCGGAGACCGAGGAGCGGATCGACCAGCCGGTCTCGGAGGAGGCCGAGCGCGAGACGCGGCTCACGCCCGCGCAGGCAGTCGACCGCATGCGCATCCGGCTGCCCGTGCGTGGCAACAAGAAGCTCCGCACGCTGATCGAGCGTGTGAACGGCGACCGTCAGCTGAAGGCGTGGTGGCACGTCGCCAACGTGAACGCGGTCGTCCGCATGGAGATCAACGACCACTCCTGGGTTCACGTCCAGATCGTCGCCAACATCGCGCTCAAGCTCCTGCGGCAGCTCACGAAGCACGGCGTCGAGCCGACGGTCGCGCGCGACTACAGCTTCGACGCCGACGACGCAGAGGTCGTCGTCACGCTCGGAGCGCTCCTGCACTGCGTCGGGATGGCGGTTCACCGCGAGGGGCACGAGGACTTCAGCCTCTTCCTCGCGGAGCCCAAGATGCGGGAGCTGCTCGATGGGCTGTACGCCGAGCCCGACCTGACCGTCGTCACGGCCGAGGTGTTGCAGGCGATCACGAGCCATCGCGACTACGGCAGGCCGCTCACGCTCGAGGCCGGGATCGTGCGGGTCGCGGACGCGCTCGACATGGCCGAGGGGCGCTCGCGCATCCCCTTCGAGCGGGGCAGCGTCTCGATTCACTCCCTCTCCGCCGCCGCCATCGACTCCGTCTCGATCGCGGACGGAGACGCGCGGCCCGTGCGGATCGAGATCGTCATGAACAACTCGTCGGGCATCTACCAGGTGGACGGGCTGCTGAAGGCGAAGCTCCGCGGCTCCGGGCTCGAGCCCTACGTCGAGGTGATCGCGCACATCGACACCGAGGCCGAGAAGCGACTCGTCGCCGAGTACCGGCTCGAGATCTGAGCGGTACTATTCGACCCGGATCGACCCGGTGCGGGATCGTCTAACGGTAGGACGCCTGACTCTGGATCAGGTAGTCTAGGTTCGAATCCTAGTCCCGCAGCCTCGCGAAGTAGCTGCAAAGGACGCATTTCCTGTCGTCAGCCTAGTCGAGGAAATGGCCAGGGGCAACGTATGGGGCAACAGGCCACTTTCTGAGGGGGGCCGCTGACGCGTCGCGAGGGTCGAGGGCGACCCGTAGTCCACCCGAGGCGCCGCGACCGTAGGCGGGCTCTACGACCGCGCGAGCGGATCGAGACACCGTCTCCCGGCACGAAACGGGACACGGTGTCGGGATAACGAATCCCGCCTCGGGGCGGGAATCGGTGTCGGGACTCCGCCTCGGCGACCCTTCGGGGACGTCAGGTTCGCCCAGGCTCAGGTTGCAGGATGCCCCTGCCGAGAAGATCGAATGGCGGCGCGGCTCGTGGGGGACTGACGGCAAACCAGACTCCTCGCGGTCGCGCCGCCTATTCGGCTCTTCTCGCGCACCCGTTCAGTTCCTGCCGGGCTTACCGGCGCCGCAGCCGTTAGGCGAGGCCGGCAGTACGAGCCTGATCGAATCCTGCTTGAGAACGTTGCCTTGACGCGCACTAGCGAGAGGCGGTGAGGCCGATTGACCGGCCCCCGTTTGTCGGTCCAGCCGCTATGAAAGTCGGGCTGGCGTCTCGTTTGCTTCCAAGGTCAGGTTAGCGGCGTAGACGGCCGGTGCCTTCCAGCCGAGGCTGCTGTGAGGTCGCTTGTGGTTGTAGAGGTCTTTCCAGTCATTGATGACCGTTTGCGCCTCGAGCACCGAGTCGGAGGTTGTCCGGATTCTCGTAGAAGTTTGAGCGGCGGTCCTCCCGCCCCGTCCGTTGCCGTCGGCAGCGTTTTGGGCGAGTGAAGTCCATCCGAGACAGGAGGAACCGCCATGAAGAAGGTACTCGGCGCGAAGGTCGTCACCACCCTGGCGGCGGCTGAGAGCGCGCTGCCGCCGCAGATCCAGGAGGCGCTCGGCGAGCTTGTCGGGGCAGCGAGGGAGGGCCTGCTCGCCCTCAGCGTCGGGGTTGGTCTCGGCGTCGTGCGCGAGCTGATGGAACTCGAGGTCGACGAAGTCGTGGGGCCGAAGGGCAAGCACAACCCGGAGCGGACGGCGAGGCGGCACGGCCACGAGGACGGGTCGATGACGCTCGGCGGCCGGCGCGTGCAGGTGCGCCGCCCGCGGATGCGCACAGCCGACGACAAGCACGAGTTGCCAGTCGACACCTACGAGTACTTCGCCGACCGTGATCCGCTGACGCGGGCAGTGATGGATCGGATGCTCGCGGGCGTCTCGACGCGCAAGTTTCCGCGGGTCGGCGAGCCGGTCGGTGAGGAGGTCGAGCGGTCGTGCTCGTCGACGTCGAAGACGACGACGTCGGAGATGTTCATCGAGCGCACCCGCAGCGCGCTCGGGGAGCTGATGTCGCGCCGGCTGGACGACGTCAGGTTGGCGGTGATGATGCTCGACGGGATGGAGATCGCCGAGCGCACCCATGTCGTCGCGCTCGGGATCACGACCGGCGGGGTCAAGATCCCGCTCGGGCTCTGGGAAGGCTCGACCGAGAACGCCACCCTCGCGAGGACGCTGCTGGCCGACTTGGTCGACCGCGGTCTTGACCCGGAGCAGGCGATCCTGTTCGTGATCGACGGCGGCAAGGCGCTGCGGCGGGCGATCAAGGACGTCTTCGGCGAGCACGCCCTCGTGCATCGCTGTCACCGTCACAAGGAGCGCAACGTCACCGATCTCCTGCCCGAGCGCGACCGTGACGTCGTTCGCGCCCGCATGCGCGCGGCCTGGGCGCTGACCGATCCTGAGCTCGCCCGGCAGCGGCTCGAGTTGCTCGCCGGCGAGCTCGAGCGCA
>JBBSIG010000190.1:0-5191 GCA_038232215.1 Gaiellales bacterium
ACAACGCTTGCCCCCTACGTATTACGGCGGCTGCTGGCACGTAGTTAGCCGGGGCTTCTTCTGGAGGTACCGTCACCCTCTGGGCTATTCACCCGAGTGGCTTCGTCCCTCCTGAAAGAGGTTTACAACCCGAAGGCCTTCTTCCCTCACGCGGCGTCGCTGCGTCAGGCTTTCGCCCATTACGCAAGATTCCCCACTGCTGCCTCCCGTAGGAGTCTGGGCCGTGTCTCAGTCCCAGTGTGGCTGTTCGTCCTCTCAGACCAGCTACGGATCGTCGCCTTGGTGGGCCGTTACCCCGCCAACAAGCTAATCCGCCGCAGGCTCCTCCTCGGTCGAAGGCCGAAGCTCTCTTTTCTCACGAGCTCGAGAGCTCGAGAGGCTATCCGGTATTAATCCGGGTTTCCCCGGGCTATCCCGGTACCGAGGGCAGATTACCTACGTGTTACTCACCCGTTCGCCGCTTTCCCCACTCCCGAAGGAGTGGTTCTCGCTCGACTTGCATGTGTGAAGCGCGCCGCCAGCGTTCGTCCTGAGCCAGGATCAAACTCTCCATGAAGATCGGTTTGCGGTGGACCGCCGCGAGAAACCGGGCGGCCCCGTGCAAGCTGATTCAGGATGAGCTTGTGCTCAAAGTCGACACCCCTGAGGGTGCGACGAGGTTAGGCCTCCCGCGCGGACGCGAGAGGTCTCGACGTATTACACGCTGTTGAGTTTTCAAAGACCGGTGCCGCGAGACTCACGTAAAAAAGCCTCCGACTCGCGCCAGAGGCCTCAGAATGCTCGGAACGTGCTCGTATCCGATTGCGTCCGAAGGCGCTCCAGTAGTCGAGGACGGGGACAGATCACGCTGCCTCATCGAGGCGGCTGAGTGATAGTACCAGCGCCGCCCGGGCTGTCAAGCGCCGGCGACCGCTCTCACGTGGCCCGGAAGCGCAGGAAACGACGCTTTCCAGCCTGCAGGAGCGCGCCGGCGAGACGGGCCCGCGGCACGTCGAGCTCCTCGACCACGAGCTCGTTCACCCGCACCGCGCCCTGACCGATCAGGCGGCGCGCCTCGCTCGTGGACGCGATCCCGAAGCGGTCGACGAGCACGGCCGGTAGGTGCACCGGATCCCCCTCCGGAAGCGGTACCTCCTCGACGTGCTCGGGCGCCTGCCGCTCGCGCACGACGCGCGTGAAGTGGGCTTCGGCCTCGTTCGCCGCCTCCGCGCCGTGCGAGCGGCGCACGATCGCGCGCGCCAGCTCGAGCTTCGCCTGAAGCGGCTCGCCGGCAGGGGGCGACTCCTCCAGCACGAGCTCGTACCAGTGCGGGAGAGCGTCGTCGGCGATTCGCATCGTCCGGCCGAACTGCTCCTCGGGAGGAGCGCTGAGCGGGATGTTGTTGCCGACGGACGAGCTCATCTTCGCACCGTCCCACGAGAGGAGCAGCGGGAGCGTGAGCACCACCTGCGGCTCGAGCCCATAGGCGTCCATCACCTCCCGGCCGGCGAGCAGGTTGTACAGCTGATCCGTGCCCCCGAGCTCCACGTCGGCGGCGACCGCCACCGAGTCGTAGGCCTGCATGAGCGGATACAGCAGCTCGGAGACCGAGATGGGCTCCTTCGCGCCGAAGCGCTTCGCGAAGTCGTCGCGCTCGAGCAGGCGCGCCACCGTGTGCGTGCGGGTCAGGCGGACGATGTCGCCGAAGCTCAACCCGGAGAGCCATTCGCCGTTGAAACGGACCTCGGTCCGCGCCGGGTCGAGAATCACCATGGCCTGGTCGACGTAAGTGCGCGCGTTCGCCTCGATCTCCTCGTCGGAGAGGATCGGACGCTCGCTCGAGCGCGCGGAGGGGTCGCCGATCCGCGTCGTGTAGTCGCCGACGATGAGGACGCCCGTGTGCCCGGCGTCCTGGAAGGCGCGCATGCGCTGCAGCGGTATCGCCCGCCCGATGTGAATGTCCGGCGAGGTCGGGTCGATCCCGAGCTTGACCCGCAGCGGCCGCCCGAGGGACAGCTTGCGCTCGAGCCCCCCCGCGGGCAGAACGTCGACTGCGTTCCTCGTCAGCTCGGCGTCTCTCACGAGGCCGATGATACGGCGGCCCCCGTCCTCCGAGCCGAACCGGTACGATTGCTCCTGCGAACGGGTTGCATTAGTGCGGCCCTGCGCGCCTGTCAGGGTCGGGGGACTCGCCGGGGCGACTCGTTGGAGTCGTCCCGGCTCAGGCGCGTCTGCGAGACTCCACCGGCGGCCGAGCAGCTCGGCCCCGACCGAAGAGGAGCGACTCGATGACGCACGATCGGCACGACGCGCCGCACGCTCACGAGCACGAGCACGGCGACCTCACGCACTCGCACGCCCACGTGGAGCACGATCACGAGCACACCGAGCACGACCACGAGCACAGCCACGGCGGTGTCGCCCACTCGCACCCTCACGCCCACGAGGAGGGGCTCGAGGACAAGCACGAGCACGAGCACTGAGAGACCTGCCCGTTCGCTCGAGCGTCTCGGGAGGAACCTAGAACGCGTACGGCACGAAGTTCAGAGCTCCGAGCGAGTACCACATCCCGAATGCGAGGCTCGCGCAACCGAGGACCGGCGCCAGCCGGTTGAACGAGCGCCGTACGGGCGCACTCTCGAGCGTGAGACCGAGACCGGCCGAGAGGGCGGCCATGGAGAGAGCGGTGCAGAAGGCGAAGAGCGCCAGCGCGAGGACGGCCACGACGTGATCGTGGATCGTCGCGAGCAGTAACACCCCGACGCCGGCGCTCCCGCCCATCCCGTGCAGCAGTCCGATCCCGTACGCCTGGAGAGGAGAGCGCGTACGCAGCGGGTGCTCGTGGGCGTGGCCCATTCCGTCGGCGTGGGAGTGGACGTGGACGTGCGGCCCGCGGGCGTGCTCGTGGACGTGGACGTGGAGCAGCCCCCGGCGCCAGCGGAGGAGCAGCCAGATTGCCAGGGCCATGATGGTGACTCCGATCAGCGTCTCGGCGCCCTGGATCACGCCCTCGGGCAGATAGGCCTTGAAGAGCACGATCGGCAGGCCGAACGCGAAGAGGGCGGTCGCGTGGCCGAGGCCCCAGGCGAGCCCGAGAGCCCCCGCCAGCCACGCGCCCCGCTCCCTCTTCGAGGCGATCAGGGTCGTCACCGCGGCCAGATGATCCGGATCCGTTGCATGGCGCAGGCCCAGCAGGACCGCGACTGCGATCAGGGCGATCAGCGTGGTTCCGTCGGAGAGTCCGGCGATCCAGTCATCGAGCCCGAGCATCGACGCTCCTTCCCCACGCGGAATCGCTCTCGGAGAGACAGTCCGGGCACAGCCCCACGATCGGGAAGTGGCCGAAACGGGCCCGGTAGCCGAACGTCTCGCCGATCGCGGCGCGAACGCTGTCGAGCTCCGAGGGATCCACGGCGCGGACGGCGTCACACGACTCGCACACGAGGTACTCGCGGGCCGGGCCGGCGAGCGCGTAGAGCCCCGGGCCGTGGCCGAGATGGACGTGACGGACGATTCCCACCTCCTCGAGGGTCTCGAGGTTGCGGTAGACCGAGGCGAGGTCCGACCGCGGCACGCGTCCGGCCACCCCCTCCGCGATCCGCTCGGCCGGCAGCGGCCGGCCCGCGGCGAAGAGGGCCTCGAGCACGAGCCGGCGGGCGGCGGAGACGCGCAGGCCATGGTCGCGCAGCGCGGAGACGGCTCCGTCGACCGTCTCCACCGTGAGCGGGCGCTTCAGCGGCGAGGTCGTCATCTCGGACGGGGGTCTACAGGCGCCACTCTCTCCCTTCTTCGTCGACGCTGCAACTGCGGTTCGGTCGCTCTTCGACGCTAGGTGAGCTTGGGGATCGCGCGCACCGTCATCGCGACGCCGAGAGCCAGGATGACGAGCGCGCTCACGGCCGGGAGCGCGGAGACGAGGCGGCCCTGGAAGCTCAGACGCTGGAACGTGCGCTTCGCCGTGACGGCGAGCAGCCCAATCGCCGTCACCATCCCCGCGAGCCCGACGCTGAAGGCGACGATCAGCATGAGCCCGTAGCCGACCCGGTGCAACGAGATCGCGGCGAGGAGGACGACGAGCGCCGTCGGGCAGGGGATGAGCCCACCCGAGATCCCGACCGCGATCAGCCCGCGCAGACCGCTGCCCGGCTCGGGGACGTGGCTGTGCTGCCCCGGCCCGTGGCCGTGCTCTTGCTCGTGCTCGTGGTCGTGGCTGTGCTCCCCCGGCCCGTGGCCGTGCGAGTGGTCGTGGCCGTGCGAGTCGTGCTCGTGGTCGTGCGAGTGGGCTCCGGCGTGCTCGTGATCGCGGAGGCGGCCGCGCTTCGGTCGCAGCCAGTCCAGGATCCGAAAGCGCAGGGCGGCCAGGCCGACCAGCACCACGAGCACTGCCGAGACGAGGTTCAGCCAGGGATAGAGCTGCTCCGGCAGGAAGAACTCCGAGAGCGCGAGCGTGATCAGACCGAGGGTGAAGACGCCGATCGTGTGGGTGAAGGTGACGATCAGGCCGAGTAGCAGCGCATGGCGCGCGTTCCCGCGCGAGCCGACGAGGTACGCGGCGACGATCGACTTGCCGTGCCCGGGAGTCAGCGCGTGGGCCGCACCCCAGAACAGCGCCGCGACGAGCGAGAGCAGGACGACGCCGACGCCGAGATCGTCCTTCCCGATCAGCGCCGCGAAGCCGGTCTCCGACGGGGCCGCCACCCGGACGGGCGAGCGCAGGTCGGCGGCCGCGAGCAGCCTGGGCGCGAGGCCGGGGCTCGCGCCGGCCGAGAAGCGGGCCTCCGCGCTCGTCACGTCGAGCGGGCTCTTCAGGAGGTCTTTGGGATACACGCGCAACTCGTGGCTCACGCTCGTCGCAGGGACCGAGCTCGAGACTGCCTCGGCGCCGCGCTCGCTCCGCAGCACCACCTCCTTCCAGCCGATCCGGCTCGAGAAGTTGGAGTCCGCGTACGTCAGCCGGTACGGCTCTTCGCGGGGCCGGGCCGGGCCGGCGTCGTAGACCACCTCGAGCCGGGTCGTCCTGAGGCCTGCCACCCCTCGAGGGAAGGCGAGGGCGTGGCGAACCTCCTTCAGGCCACGCGGAGCGCCGTCGACCGTCAGTCGCAGATTGGCGCCGAGGCGTCGTGCGAGGTCACCCGCATATGCCTCGCGGCCCCCCGCGCGCACCTTCGGCCGCTCCTGGTACGTCGGGATCTCCGCCAGGTCGAGCACGTAG
>JBBSIG010000191.1:0-5126 GCA_038232215.1 Gaiellales bacterium
AGCGGGGCTGGGTCGACGCGGCCGCCGCGCGCCGCCGCCTCGAGCGGCACCGCCGCGGCGAGCTCTCCGCCGGCGTCGAGCTCTGGCGTGTGCTCGGCCTCGAGCTCTGGGCGCGTGCGGTCATCGACGCTACCGCGAGTGGTACCATGTGACCACATGGCTTCGAGCATCGGTATCCGGGCACTTCGGGAGACCTTGACGGCGACGATTCGACGCGTGCGCGCGGGAGAGAGCTTCGAGGTGACGCACGACGGCGTGCCGGTGGCGCTGCTCTCCCCGTTGCCGGGCGGCCGCGTCGCACGCCTGCTCACGAGCGGAGATGCGACGGCGGGGAAGCCGCTGGAGCGCCCGCTCTCACGCTTCAGCTTCGTCGGACGGCTCACCGCCAGCGAGGCGCTCGAGGAAGACCGCGCTGAGCGCTGAGCCGCAGCTCGTCTATGCCGATTCGTCGGCACTAGTCAAGCTCGTGATCGAGGAGCCGGAGAGCGAGGCGCTCGCCGCACACCTGACCGAGGGCGGGCGAGCTCTTGCGAGCAGCCGGATCGTCCTCGTGGAGGTCCCGCGGGCGACCAGGATCGCGAATCCCGCTCCCGAAGTGAGCGCCGAGACCCGACGGCTGCTGGAATCGTGTCTTCTCGTCGACGTCAGCCGCGGGCTCCTGCAAGCTGCCGCCACGCTCACCTCGCACGACGTCCGCACGCTCGACGCGATCCACCTCGCCACGGCGCGGCAGGTCGGGGTGGACGAGATGCTGGTCTACGACGAGCGTCTGGGCCAGGCCGCTCGGAATGCCGGACTCGTCGTCTCGCATCCCGGCGCGACCGGCCCGTGAGCGACCCGGTGGCGACGAACGAGCAGGTGCGCGCCTGGTGGAACCGGAACCCGATGTCGTACGACGTCGACGAGCCGATCGGCCACGCGCCCGACTCGCCCGAGTACTTCCGCGAGCTCGATCGCCGCATCTTCCACCCGCGCGTCTTCCGACTCGCGACGCGGCCCGGGGGAAAGCCGTTCTCGCGCTTCGTCGACTTCGAGTCGCTGAGGGACAAGGACGTGCTCGAGGTCGGCCCGGGAAGCGGCATCGCCGTGCAGCTCTTCGCGGAGGCGGGCGCGCGTGTGACGGCCGTCGACCTGACCGACTGGGCGGTCGAGACGACTGGGAGGCGGCTGCGGGCATTCGACCTCGAGGCGACCGTCCTGCAGGGCGACGGCGAGGCGCTGCCGTTCGAGGACGCGTCGTTCGACCTCGTCTTCTCGTGGGGCGTCATCCACCACACGTCGGACATGGCGCGGGCGCTCGCCGAGCTCGTCCGGGTCTGCCGGCCGGGCGGCCGGGTCGTGCTGATGCTCTACCACCGGCACTCGCTCTTCTTCGGCGTCTACCGCGCCTTTGCGCGCTTCCTGCCGGTCGCCAGGCGGCTCGGGCTCCACTTCGAGGGTGCGCGCGCCGGCGAGCGCGAGGGGCTGATCGCGCGCCACTTCACGCGCCGGGAGGTGGAGACGATGCTGCGCGGCGCAGGGCTCGAGCCGGAGGCGATCCAGCCGTACGGGCAGGACGCCGAGCTCCTGCCGCTGCCGCGCGCCCTCCGGCAGCCGATCACCGACCGGCTGCCCGGGACGCTCAAGGACCGCCTGCTCGAGCGGCTGGGACATCAGCTCGGGATCGTCGCGCGCAAGCCCTAGTGCGGCTGCTGCAGCTGACTCCGGCGGAGCTGACCCGGGACCCGCGCGCACGTCGCGCGGCGACGGCGGCGCTCGCGCGGGGGCTCGAGGTCGTCGGCGTCTGCGGCCGGGCCTCGGGCGAGCTCCCGGCCGCCCTCGCGAACGTGCGTGTGGTTCGCGTCGGACGTCCCAAGGAGCTCCGTGAGCGCGCGCTCGCCCCGCGCAGGGACCGGGCGCTCGTGCGCGAGCTGCGAGGGCTCTTCCGACTCGGGCGGCTCGGGGTCCGCACCACCCGACTGCGCCGCGGCGCGCGTGCGCTCGGGCGCCCGGACGTCGTCCACGCACACGACTTCGACACGCTGCCCGCCGGCTGGCTCGTCGCACGCAGCCACGGCGCCCGGCTCGTCTACGACGCGCACGAGCTGTACTCCGAGTTCGAGCCCGACCCGCCGCGCCTCTACCGCCGTACGACCCTCGCGCTCGAGGCGGCCCTCGCCCGCCGGGCCGACGCTGTCGTCACGGTCAGCGAGCCGATCGCCGGCGAGCTCGCGCGACGCCTGCGGCTCCCGCGCCGCCCGGGCGTGACCCTGAACGTCCCGGAGCTCGACCGCACCGAGCCGGACGGCACGGTCCGTGAAGGCCCGCTCCGGGCCGTCTACCACGGCTCCTTCGGCACCGGCCGGCCGCCGGAGCTGCTCCTCGAGGCACTGCGGGCGGCGCGGAACGTGCGCCTGACGTTGATGGTCGTGCGGCTCGATCCCGACGAGCTCTCGCGGCTGGTCGCCGTCGCCGGGCTCGCCGACCAGGTCGAGGTCGTAGCGCCCGTGCCACCGGACGAGGTCGGAGCGGCGCTGCGGCGGTTCGAGGTGGGAATCGTCTTCGACCGCCCCCAGACGCTGAACGGCGAGCTCTCACTGCCGAACAAGCTGTTCGAGTACCTGATGGCCGGCCTCGCCGTCGTCGTGCCGCCGCTGCCGGCGCTGCGACCGATCGTGGAGGAGGGCGACGCCGGCCTCGTGTTCGAGCCCGGGCGGCTGGGCGAGGCGCTCGAGCGCCTCGCCGCGGATCGCGACGGCCTAGCCCGTATGCGGGCGCAGGCTCGCCGGCTCGCCGTCGAGCGGTTCAACGCCGAGGGACAGGCCGAAGCGCTCGCCCGCGCCTGGGGCGTCTGACGATGGCCGAGACGAGGCGGCTCAGAGTCGCCCTGGGGCCCGTGGACGCGGCCGGGACGGGCTCCGCGCTCGCCGGCGGGCTGCGCGCCCTCGGCGTGGAGGCCGAGCTCGCGGTCGTCTTCTCCCACCCCTTCGGCTACGCGGCCGACCGGGTGCTCGACCGCCGGGCTCGCGTGTCCTACGCCCTCCGCCTTCCCCTCGCCCGCGACGTCCTCCACCTCCAGTTCGGGCGCTCGTTCCTCCCCGGGCTCGCGGACGCCGCCTGGGCGCGCGCCGCCGGCGCCACGCTCGTGGTGAGCCTGTACGGCGACGACTGCCGCCTCTACGGCCCCGCGCAGAGGCTCTTCCCCCCGCGGGGCCGGGTCGGTAACGCGTCCGGCGACCCCGCGGTCCGCAGCCGGCTGCGCCGACTCGGCCGCCTCTGCCACGCGGCGCTCGTCGGAGACCTCGAGCTCGCGACCTACGCCGCCCCCTTCTTCGACCGCCTCTACGTGACGCCGGTGCCCGTGCACGAGACGGTCGAGCCGCCCGAGCGGCCGCGGAGCCCGGCCCGGCCGCTCGTCGTCCTGCACGCCCCGAGCGACCCCGTGGTGAAGGGCAGCGCGGCGGTCTCGGCGGCGGTCGAGGCCGTCGCGGCGCGGCGGCCGGTCGAGTACCGGCTCCTGACGGGCGTGCCGCACGCGGAGGTCGAGCTCGCGCACGCCGAGGCCGACGTCGTCGTCGACCAGCTGAACTCGGTCACCCCCGGCATCGTCGCCTACGAGGCGATGCGGCGCGGCCTGCCGGTGCTCTGCGAGCTCGACCCCGGCGCGCTGGCACCGTTCGGGCGCGAGGCGCCGATCGTGCGCGTCACGGCCGAGACGCTCGCGGACGAGCTGACAGCGCTCGTGGACGATCCCGAGCGACGCGTGGCCCTCGGGCGACGGGGAGAGGCGTACGTCGCCCGGGTGCACGCACCCGTACAGGTGGCGCGGGCCGCCCTCGCCGTGTACACGCACGCGCGGACAGGGCCTCCCGGCCTGTACGAGGCCACCGCCGAGGGGATCCGCGAGCTCGAGCCCGACGTGCTGCCCGGCCGCACGGGAGCTGTGCATCCTCCCGCTTCGGTACGTTCAGCCCGCCCGCCGCGCCGCTGAGCCGCTCACGCCCCGATGCAGATCCCGGACACAGAGGACGTCGCCGCCTCGCTCGCGGAGCGGCTCGCCGGACGCTACGCCGAGCTGCTGCCGCGCGCCGAGCTCGTCCCCGAGGTGCGGGCGGAGCGCTTCTCCGGCAAGCGGGTGCTCGTCACGGGGGCCGACGGCTTCGTCGGGCGGCGGATCGCCGAGCGGCTGGACGACCTCGGCGCCGACGCGTTCCTCACCGACCTCGAGGATCTCGACGTCACGCGCGAGGAGCTCGTCGACCGTACGCTGCGTCGTCTCCGGCCGGACCTCGTGATCCACCTCGCCGCGATGAAGCACGCCCCGCTCGGAGAGGTGCACCCGCTCGAGACCGCGAACGTGAACGTGGTCGGCACCCACAACGTGGTCGAGGCCGCGAGGGTGGCCGGCGTCGCCCCGGGCGAGCTCGTCTTCGTCTCGACGTGCAAGGCCGCGGCTCCCGAGACCGTCTACGGCGCGACGAAGCTCGTCGGCGAGCGAATCGCGCTCCGCGCCGGCTACGCGGCCGTCCGGCTCGGGAACGTGCTCGCCTCGAGCGGCTCGGTGCTCGAGATCTGGCTCGCGCAGGCCCTGGGCGGCGATCCCCTGGCGGTGACGCCGTGCGAGCGCTACTGGCTGACGCCGGACGAGGCGGTCGGACTCGTCCTGGCCCCCTTCGAGCTCGGCCCGGGCCTCTATCACCTCGACGCCGGCGCGCCCGAGCCAGTGGAACGGCTCGCTCGGCGATTCCGCCCGGACGCCGAGCTGACGCACGTCCCTCCACGCCTCGGAGACCGGCTGGTGGAGCGCTTTCTCGCCGACGGCGAGCGCGCCTCCTCCACACGGCTCGACGGCATCCTCCGCATCGAGGAGAGCTGGGACGTCGCGCGCGGCTCGAACGTGGCCGCCGACGACGATCCGCCGCCGTGACCGCGATCCTGGGACGCCTTCCCCGGCGTATCGTCGCGGTGCCCTTCGATCTCGAACCCGGCCGGCGCCACCGGCAACTCGATTAGTTGGCCATGGCCGTGCCGGCCACCCGCGGGCGGATGAAATCGGGGATGATCCGTGGGTCGCCTGCTGACGCCGGTTTTGCTTGGTGCCTGCGAGCCCGTGATTAGTTTGGCGTGGGAGCCTTGCCGGCACCCCG